>JALHSV010000389.1 GCA_022865525.1 Thermodesulfovibrionales bacterium | reverse complement strand
GATCATGATACCTATGCTTCCTATCCCGGTATCCCATACGCGAAACCCTGTGTCCCCGGCACTGAAATAAAGTTTCTCTTCAAAAAAAAGATGAGTTTTACGGTATGTACCTATGAATCCTTCAGGTCCGGTAATCACAGCGCTATTGAAAAACCTGTCTCCATCGCTTTCCGGAAGTCCTGCAACAATATACAGATTCTTTTTCCGTGACAGATTTACAAGGCTTTTAGTCGTAAATCCTTCCGGTATTTTTTCTGAAAGCTCTGCTGCCTCTTTCTGTGAGGAGAACTGGTAGCCTGTAGCGAAAAATTCCGGCAGGACCAGGAGATGGAGATCAGCATCCCTCAGAGCAGAGAAGACATTTTTGATATTCTCCTCTACGCGCCCGAAAGCAGGATTAAATTGATAGAAACCCGCTTTTATCACGATCTTATCAGCCTGTTACATTCTTCAGCCACTTGAGATAATCTGCCGAACCTTCAGTAACCGGCATAGCTATAATCTCAGGAACCGTATAACTGTGGAGCTCTTTCACTTTTTTCTCAAGCGGTTTAAAAAGTTTCTTCTTTGTTTTTGCGATCATGAGGACTTCCTTCTCATCCTCTATCTTGCCTTCCCAGCTATAGATGGAACGGATATTTTTTACAATATTCACGCAGCCTGCAAGCCTGGCTTCAACAAGTGCGTGCGCGATTGTCGCAGCCTCCTGCTCTTTTGATGCGGTTATGAAGACAACGATTTCACTCATGAAGAAACTCCTTCCTCCCTAACTTAAGATAATATTCCAAATCCAATAATCGCCTCTTGATATCAATCCCGCCGGAGTATCCGCCGAGCGAACCATCTGATTCAATGACACGATGGCACGGGATAATGACAGGCATCGGGTTACGGCTGAGTGCCTGACCGACAGCCCTACATGCATTCGGCTTCCCGATTTTTTCAGCAAGCCATTTGTATGTCCGTGTCTCTCCATAGGGGATCTCCGTGAGGGCATGCCAGACCGCCTTCTCGAATTCCGTCCCGCTTATGAATCCTATTTTCTGGGTGAATTCTTCTCTGCCGCTTTCAAAATATTCTTTCAGTTCCTTTTTGAACAGAGGGGGTGCTTTCCCTTTGCGGAGCACCCCGGCTGGGTTCTGGAAATCGATTCCACAAAGGGTTTTCCCCGCACAGATAAGATACAGGATCCCGATGGGGCTTTCAAAGGTATCGTAGAAGGACTCAGTACTGCTCAACCTCTTCCCGCTCATGCTGTTCCTTGGAGTAGACCTCTACCCTGTCTCCTCCCTTGTTAAAAGCCCGGGCAAGGGCCTTCTCGGCACAGAGGATGAATGCTTCTGTTGTCTGTCCATCAAGGAATGTCAGCCCGATGCTGGCGGTAATGTGCCCCTTCGGCTGGGAATCCTCATAGATGAACGGATAGTTTTTAATAATCGCATTAAATCTGTTGCTCATCGAGAGTGCGGCAGTGATAACCGTGTTGGGGAGTATGATTGCAAACGAGTCCCCGCCGTAGCGGACAACGATATCAGAACCCCGTATGTTTTTTCTCAGGAGTTCAGCAACTTTCTTCAGTGTTATATTGCCGTAATAATCACCGTGGTTCTTTACGTACTGATCAAAAAAGTCCAGGTCGAGAAGCAGAAGGTTCAAGGGCAGTTTGTATCTCGTCGCCCGCTCAACCTCCTGGGCAAGGCGTATCTGAAAATACCGGTGACTGAATACCCCTGTCAGGTCGTCTATGAGACCGGCCCTTTTCGGATAGAGCATTTCAAGTTCCTTGATGTGGCCTATCAACTCTTTCGTATCAAATGAATATTTCTGGACGATGCGCTCAATTTTCCCCACAAGCGTTATTCTGTCATCAACAGAAAGATCTCTTTCCGTAAGGATGAAAACGGGGATATCCTTCGTGGAGGGATTTTCCTTTATTTCACTGATTACGTCAAACCCCAGCATATCCGGCATAGTAAAATTCAGCAGGATAACTCCCGGCCGTAATAGAGTTGCAAGCTCTATCCCCCGTTTCCCGGTCGAGGCCGTATAAATGAGAAAACCCTGTGATTCAAAAATATCCTTAAAATTCTGGGTAACTTCATCTTCAGATTCTATAATCAGGACAGAGACCGGCAGGACTTTTTTACCCCTGGAAACAGAGATCTCCTCAAGTTTTCCGATGAGGGCCTCTTTGTCGAGCGGTTTCATGAGGTAATCCGCCGCCCCAAGGGCAAAGGCGAGGTCTTTATTGTCAACGATGGAATGGATGATTACGGGTATGTCTGCTGTCTGCTTGTCGATCTTCAGTTCCTGCAAGACCTCCCACCCATCCTTTTTCGGCAGCAGAACATCCAATGTTACTGCAAAAGGGTGAAGGGTTTTTGCCTTTTCAATCGCCTCCTGTCCATTAAATGCATGCGCTACTTTGTATCCTGCCTGTGTAAGATGCAGGGTCAGAAGCTCTACGGTAGCAAGGTCATCCTCAACAACCAGGATGAGAGGCGCCTCTTCTTTCATCCATGGGAAATTGAGGCTCACTGCTTTTAGATGTCCAGTGACAGCGGTCTCTGTAACCGGTGAGGTAACGGGGATAAGAAAGGTAAACGTGCTCCCTTCCCCGATAGTGCTCTCTACGGTTATCATCCCCCCGTGGAGTTCAACAAGTTTCTTGGTAAGAGCAAGGCCCAGTCCCACACCGCCATATTGTTTCGCATAGGAGGAACTTGCCTGTTCAAACTCGTCGAAGATCCTCTCCCTGTCTTCGGGACTTATGCCGATACCGGTATCCTGAACAGCGAATCGTATGAACTCGAGGCCGGGCACCGGAGCCAGATAGTACCTGTCCGGATTCTCCTCCCTTGCGACAGATACTTTCACCATGCCCCCTTCCGGGGTAAATTTTATTGCATTGGAAAGAAGGTTATAGAGGATCTGCTTCAGTTTTACCCTGTCCGCAGCTATCGAATTGATGTTTTCCCCGATTGCAGTGACAATTTCTATAAATTTATTTTCAACAAGAGGCTTCATGGTATTGATAACCTCACCGATTACATCGTCGATCAGGAATGTTTCGTATACCATTTCATATTTTCCGGACTCTATCTTTGCGATATCGAGGATATTGTTGATGAGTTCCAGCAGATGCTTTCCTGAGGTGTAAATATTTTTTATATACCGTTCCTGATTGTCCGAGAGTTCGCCGAAGGTCCGGTCAAGAAGAACATCCGAGAATCCTATGATTGAATTCAGGGGTGTTCGCAGTTCATGGCTCATGTTGGCAATGAACCTGCCCTTGAGCTGATTCGCATATTCAAGTTCCCGGTTGATCTTTTCGAGTTCTCCAGTTCTTACGGTCACCTTTTTCTCAAGATTCTCTTTAAGCTCCTCAATTTCCCTGGTCTTGTTTTCAATCGTCTGCATCAACTGCAGCGACTGAAGATTCAGCGTCTCAATTTTCCCGAGCAGCGTAATTCTGTCGAGACAAATCCCTATCAAACCCGCCAGAAGATTTAATGACGCCTTCTGTCTCTCAGTGAATAGCCTTGGTTTAAAGTCATTGATGAAAAGGATACCGGATGCCGTATCCCGCAAGAGAACAGGACATGCAAGGAGTGCCCGTATTTTTTCCTCGATTAACGATGAATTAGCCCTTGTATAATCTGACTTAAGGGTATCATTAATCGACAGTATCTCTTTATCCCTGAGGACCACATCGGTAATATCGCCTGGCATCGTGCTCCATGCTGTATGCGCATCAAATTTTTTACTCAAACCCCTGGAGGCAAGAAATCTCATCTCATCATGTTCAAGGAGGGCGATACTTCCTGCAGGGGCTTCCACCAGAGCGAGGGCCTTTTCGAGAAGGAGTTCAAGAAAATCGGGCAACTGCTCTATACCACCGATTTTGGAAAGCAGGCTGAAAATAACCCTCTGGTTTTCTATGGTCTTGAATGCTTCTATTTTCGCCCTTTTCTGTTTCTCGATAATCTCCCAGAGGAATCGTGCTCCTATTCCTTCGATGACCTCTGTCTTGCTGCCCGAGACCAAACGTATGTCATTGCTGAGATGAACATCCCCCGTGACATTGATAACCATTTCAGGATTTTCAGAGCAGAGTAATCCAACCTCGTCAAAGACGGGTATGTTCCATTTTTTTGCAAGAATGACACCTGGCGCGTCGGGTTTCTTTTCGTAGATTCCAATGAGTTCTATATTTGCGTCTCCCTTAAGGAGAGAAATAAGGGCGCTTGCGCCGATATTGCCGCCTGCAATGGCTACCCTAAGCATCTGCCTTATACCCTTTCTCCACCAGAGGGGACATCATGTTGAGAAAATATCCAAGCAACTCGGCATCCCATTGTCCGCAGTCCCGCTCCCCCTTCATCATCGCAAGGGCAGACCTTACAGAACTTTGGTCCCGATACGGCCGAACAGATACCATGGCGTCAAAAGAATCCACAATCGAGAGAATGCGGGCCATGATGGGGATGTTCTGTCCTGCAAGTCCGTCGGGAAACCCTTTTCCATCCCACCGCTCATGGTGGTGCCGGATAGCCGGCAGGATTCTTCTCATGGAGACGAGCGGCCTGCATAAATCTTCCCCGAGAAGCGCATGAGTTTTAATCATTTCCTGCTCGTCTGTTGTTAAGGGGCCGGGCTTGCGGAGTATAGACTGGCTGAGGCATATCTTTCCGATATCATGCAGGATCCCTGCTTTTTTCATCTCTTCACGTTCTTTTTCAGACAGGCCAAGAAAGGTGGAAAAATCCACGGAGAGTTTGCTCACCCTTGTCGAATGCCCTTGCGTGTAAGGGTCCCGTGCCTCCATAGCAACTGCGAGAGTAAGAATGATGTTTTCCGAGTGGTCAAGCTCTTCCTGGAGTGTCTTCAGTTTGAGGAGCGACCGTATTTTCAGCAGAAGTTCCAGGGTATCAAACGGCTTGCTGATAAAATCGTCAGCCCCTGATTCAAGGCCCTTAATCCTGCTGTTTCTGTCTGACAGCGCTGTGAGGAGAATGACAGGGAAAAAATGTTTTCCTGCCTTCTGCTTGAGTCTGGAACATAATTCAAACCCGTCTATCCCCGGCATCATAACATCAACCACTGCGAGGTCGACAGGGTGTTTTTCGAAGATATTTATGGCCTCGACTGCCCCCCGCGCGCTCTGCACGGTGAATCCTTCCTTCACAAAAATTGCTTCTAAAAGGTCATTGTTGGCTTGCAGATCATCAACAACTAAGATACCCTGTGTCGTTTTTTCGATAAGACAGGTAAACGGTCCCATGAAAAAGTAAACCATTGCAGGAAAATTTTGTCAAGAAAATTCTTTTATAATGGTATGTTACATAATAAACTTAACTTGTTTCTTAAAATCTGTAAATTCTGAGGCCTGCATAAAGACAACAGAATTCGCGATTGAGGTCATTAAGATTTGTATACTCTACATAACATAGTATCCATAAAGCGTATAGATGAAAAGCCCTTCTATGGTATAAGCCTCCATCCCCCACTCTTTGGGGATCGGCCAGTAAGGGGCTCCATCGTGCAGAGCCTTTATGGCAGCATCATCAAGACTCTTATGACCCGAGGTCCTGACAAGTTCGACAGAGCCAAGATTCCCGTTTTGCATAATCGTAAATTTAATAACAAGGTCTCCGTAAATGCCTTGTGCCGCAGCATCCCTTGGATAGACCCAGATGCTCTCAATACGCTGCTTTAACCGCTGATTGTAGATCAAGAATCTGTACCCTTTCGTATCGAAGGTAAAGGATTTGTCCTTTTTCTCTCTCTCTTCCTTCTCAATATTCCGTTTTGCTATGTCCCCGATAATGCCGCGGTCAAAAAGTTTCTCCTTCATGGCAGGGCCTGATTTTTCCTGTTTCCGGCCTGACGCGCTCATTTCAGGTTTCTCCTCCATCTTCTGCCCGGGAGCACCGGACTGAACAGGAGCACGCGAGGGGAAAGGTTCTTTTTGCGTGGAAGTATTAGCAGGGGTCCGGTCAAAAGAGGGTTGAGGTCTTGCCGTCTGAGGACGCGGGCGTGATACACGGGGGGCAGATTGTCTTCTAAAAGGGGGTATAATTACCGGCTTACCTGAAAGCAATTCATCAGGAGACACAAGCTGTGTAAAAATATCTCCCTTCCCCCGTTTTTCTTCTGCAGGCGGAATCAACAATAGGATTGCAACAAAGAAAAAGACGTGAACTGCAAACGAATAGATGAAGAATCTTCGGAGATTCAACACAGGCATTTCCTGAAGAACCTCATATAATCCATGAGGCCTTCCTTGCTGCTGTCTTTTCTGATCCAGAGCATCAATGACGCCTCCCGGATATCGCGCCTTCTGTGCAATGCGACAAGTTTTTCAGCCGAGGCATCATCTTTCAAGAAATAATTTCTGAGTTTGTTCATAAGCATGAATCTTTTTTCGAACAATGTCTGCACTTTGGGGGGTTGTATAAAAAAGCATACCATGCGAACCCTGAGCAGTTACAAAGAAACAGGGGAGCCAGTGAATGTGAAAACAATTCATCGCTCCCCTTTGTATGCGCTCAGGTATTCACATCTCAGAGCCCAGGCGGGAACGGGCAGTGAATTGTTGCCCGCTTTGCTGAAGCATCTCCGTTCAGGAAATGAGCTGATATTTTAAAAAAGAAATCACTGACAGAACCCGATATCGTTCCATCCCTGTTTTCTCCCCAGGACATGGTCTTTTCGTTATTATTGATGGCAACAATGAGATAGATATGATCATGCACCATGCTGTTGATATCCTCCTCGCTCGGAGCGGCCAGACCTTTTGTCGGACCGAACTGCGTGTGTGAGTGAAAATCACCGATTTTCTGTAACTTATTGAACCGTGCGAGTATCGGCTCAATTTTTTTGTGGTTTTTCCGGGTGTATTCAACTCCCTTGTGCCGTCTGTTTGCCGTCTGGACACTGAAGGCGTGCTCAACAATAAACCGGTCTTCCAGCTTATATCCCAGAAGAAACCCGAAACACTCTTTTCTATAAACCTCCGCAGAACTGATGAGGAGATCTATGAATGCATTCTCTGAGAGGTAAACGCGCATGGTACGGACTGCTCTCCTAATACTTCGGCAGTCTTACAGTGAGAACCGGACATGGTGCAAACCGGACAATCTGGGCTGCAGTACTGCCGAAAAGAATCCTGTCTATGCCCTTCCGGCCGTGGGTACCCAGAACGATAAGGGCTATCTTGTTTTTATTGGCAAAACCGATTATCTCCTCATGCGGTACGCCGGTAATAACGGTGCGCTCTAAATCTTTTACCCCGCTGAGCTCCTCGACGCCGAACCGCTCGAGCTCCTTTTTTGCAGCTTCCTGGATTTCCTGATACATCTTGTCCGTAGAGACATGCGGCACATACCATCCTGTTGCCTTCACGATGTCGTAAATAACATGGACAACGTGAAGCTTTGCTCCATACCGCTTTG
>JALHSV010000388.1 GCA_022865525.1 Thermodesulfovibrionales bacterium | reverse complement strand
GCTCGGCCTGCTGCCCCGTTTTGAGCAAAAGCAGCTCGCCCGCCTTCTGCCAGGGCGAAAGGCCCATGACCACCGGAGCGTCCGAAGCTCCGATGCCATTGCGGCGCCAGGAGAGCCACTCTTCCGTGCTCTGTTCGAAATTCAGCCTGATAAAAGATTCAGCAGATCGTGTTTGCATCTTTCCTTTTATCACACCCGCCGGCCAAAAGCAAAAGCACCCAATCATAAAATATAGTTTTGTAAAAACATGACATGGTCGTGTAGTGACAGGTCGCGACCTGTCACTACAGAACCGCACAAAGGTCAAACGCGGAGGGGTGAGCGAGTCAGGTCTTTTGCAAAATGGAGTTGAAAGCAAAAAGTCCCCTTGGCAATCGGGTCCCCTTAAGCTAAAATAATCTATATCTGCGAATAATAAGGAGGAACGCATGCCGGCATCCGTTTTGACCCCGCAAGCCATCGCCAGCCAAGCGCTGGAAAAGTTACGCGCCCAGGCCGACCTGGAAAGGGCCCGCCAGGTCCAGCAGTATTTCAAGGAAACGGTGCGCTCTTTCGGCGTCCCTCCCCCCGCCGTGCGGGCAATTACCGCCGACTTATATATCTCCATAAAAAAGGAATGGGGCTACGAACAGGCGCTTGAATTGTGCGCCATTCTTTTCCCGAAACCCGAGCTCGAGGCCAAGGCCGTCGCTGCCCTGATTTTGGCCCGTTACAAAAAAGAATTCCCGGCCCGACTTTTCGGCCAGGTGAAGGAGTGGCTGGCGAAAAACTATCTCGACAACTGGGCCTCAGTGGACACTTTTTGCCTGGAAATCATGGGCACCCTGCTTCTGGCTTACCCTGCCCTGGTCAAGGAAATCAAAACCTGGCCCAAACACCCCAACCGCTGGGTAAAGCGCGCCTCGATCGTTTCGTTTCTCAAATTGACCAAAAAAGAGGGATTCCTGGACATCATCTACGAGCAGGCCGTCGCCCTTTTCCCAGTGGATGATGACCTGATACACAAGGCCAACGGCTGGGTGCTGCGCGAGGCCGGCAAGCGCGACCTGCAGAGACTGGAGCGGTTCCTGCTCAGGCACGGCTCGGCCATCCCGCGCACCACCCTGCGCTACGCCATCGAACGCTTCCCCGAAGCCAGGCGCCGCCAGCTGCTGGTCAAAACCAAGGAAAATTGTTTGAGCACCTGAAGATTGCCATGAATTCTCCAAACTGCTGGCCTGAAGCATCGCTATGAAAGGGGAGGTTTTCCGCTACGATCCGAGAACTGTGCCCGTAGCAAGTCTTATAAAAGGGGGCGTTTTAATGAGCAGATGCGCTTCGGTAAGTGGTTACCTGTAGTTGGAGATAGACGGGGGTTTCTACCCGTTGGCTTAACTCTCATGAACGCTTTCTTTTGCAGGACACGGGGATATGGCCTTTAACTCAGGTTTTATTCAGGCTTTTGTAAGATTGCTCCGGCCCGTCGTGTCTTTTCATTAAAGTGAATAGAGATCACTTTAAAGCCACCTGTTTCGAACTCGGATCTGAGTTTGTCTTCTGATGTAAAAGCATGGAGGAACTCAGAATTGCCCCAGAGCATATCACCTCTCTCATACCAGAAGTTGCCCAAGGTAAGAATCGCGAACAGCTTTTTCGCAAATTCTGCTTTAGATGATAATCCCTTTTGGGGATCCCAGTGAAACTGGCAAAACATCAAAGCTTCGGGTTTAAGAGATTTCCATAGATTTTTTAGCATTTTTACACGTTTTTTCTTTGTGGGAACTGCGGAATACAAACCCATGGATATCCAGACAAAATCATAACAGGCATCAGGCAGGGTAAGACTAGATATTTCCTGTACTAGAACCCTTGCATGGACACCATATAGTTCAATATTCTTCCTGGCTTCTTCCACCATGTCCGGAATAAAATCAACAGCAGTTACATCAATACCTTTTTTGGCAAAAAAAATGGCTTCTCTTCCCCCCCCCACACCCAAAAGAAAAAGCTTTCCATTTTTTATTGGGAATTCTTTTTCAAGATCAGCCTCTTCAGGTGTCAATCCACTTTCGAGCCATTGCTTTGCTCCCCAGGCCTTCACTTCTTTAGCCTTGGAATAACTCACCCGGCTGAATTCAATGAGGTCATTGGATCTCATGACGGTTACAGCCAATTCCTGGACAAAATGGCCAAGTTTAATTAATACTCGAGCGAAAAGTATTCTTAGATTCATAGCCAGTATATATCATTGGATCGGGCTGATTCGGCAAGTGTTTTTGACATTTTTTGCTTCAGTGAAAATTCCCGGCGAACGGCAATAATTTCACACGTTATAGCAAAATCAGAGTTTGACTGGATATGAAAATTATTCGAAAAATATCGGATAATATCAGCTTGTACCGACCGTCCCGCATTGTTCACATGTGCCCGGGCGATAACAATCAGTTGCCGGAGTAGTATATGTAAAATTGACGCCAATGGATGGTGCGGTGTTTTGAGCTTTACACATCTCCAGGACATGTTCTTCGGATGTTCCTCTTACCAAGACAACAAGTTTTGGTTTTTTCCATTTTTTTTGTCCCATATTGCCTCCTTTAATTGATGGAAAGATTCTCTTTCTATGTCTCATTCGTATTTCAATTCCCTCTGTATATATTTTATTATAAATCGTTTGTTTAGTCAAACTCAAATTTATTTTTCAATACTCTTCAGCATTTCTTCTCTTTTATGGGCGATTTCACAGAAATAGTCCACGGACTGATCGAGGTGACCTGTTTCAAGGTCAGCATGGGCGGGGCACCACATGCATAAATTTATTATCGGACAAGTCCCGCACGTCTGCAGGTATTTTTCTCTTTTGGTGCTGAGCTTTCTCACTCGAGGAACAAAATGTTCCCAGGCCTCCCTCAATGTACCTTCTTTCAAGTCATATTCGCACGCCGAATTGCATAAAGAACTGCACAGCCGAAACATGCCGTTATGACTTAAATAAAAACCTTTGGTGCCGGCGCCGCAGCGAAAAAGATGACCGCAGGATATGTCTTGGATACGCTGATTGGTTAGTTGATGACAATGATCTTTCAATGCCTTGAACCGATAAGGATCATTTTTTTCCAGCAAGACAATTTCCTCGGCCTGCAACCGCTCCGATTGTATTTCCTTGTTTCTTTTACTATCCCTGTCATATCTCAAATTCAAGAATGGATCAAAGCGAAAATAGTCTTTGGTTCTTGCCCGGCAGAAATCAGCGATCCGCGGCAGTTCATGGTAATTGGAGCGAAGGGCCATGGCTTTTAACCTTACTCTTACGTTGTTTTTCAGAATCAGGCCCAGACCCTTCATAAACGACTTAAATGAACCGGGATTCCGTGTTACCGCATTATATGTACCTGATGTCACACCGTAAACAGTGACTTCCAGATCCCTCGGCGGATATTTTTTGAATAAACGTATGTGTTCATCGGTAATAAGTGTCGCGTTGGTAAAAACCGAAACCAGAAGCCCTTTTTTCTTAAGGTAAAGATAGATGTCTGAAAAATCCTTTCTGATCAGTGGCTCCCCGCCCGTGATCGTACACCATAGCGCACCCATGGAGACCGCTTCATCAATTATCGGTTTTAATTGTTCCAGGGAAAGTTCTTTTTTTTTGGCTTCTACATCATCAGCGGAAACATTTTCATAACAATGAGTACAATTATTATTGCACCTGGCTGTGAGTTCGATGTAAAAAGAAAGCGGTTTGCTTTTGTGACCTGTGATGTTCCCCCATAAAGAATGTCCGGGCAACGGGCTTGATGTGACAAAGTTAGCCTTCATTTATCCCGACGGCACTGAGTTGAACCATTATGGATATCAACCGGATTCACTTTGATCTGATTTTCAAATTTACTTATTCTGGCTTCCCAATCACAGACCTCCCATGCTTTTTCTGTGTCGCCGATAATGCCAAGATATCTCGCTTGGGTATGGGTAATGGCGCAAATATAATCCACCGGCGTGTCCAAATCACCATGCTCGATCCAAGACATCCCGGGGCATTGCTGACATATATTACTCAAAAAACAAGCGCCGCAGCGGTTCAGATATGCAGGATTGGTCGCTTTTATTTTTCTAATCCTTGGCAAGTAGGTCTCATATCCTTCTCTTAAAGATCCTTGTTTCAAATCATAAACTGTATCCGGATGCCGAAGCAATATACAGAGTTGGAAATTACCATAGGCGTCGACACATCCCCCGTTTAGGCCGCCATGGCAGGAAAATAATTTATCTGCCGTAGGTTTGAAAAAGGCAGAGGAAAATTGTTTTAATGCCTTATGATAGGTCTCTTTTGTTCTTACGCTTTCCTCCGCTATCTCCTCGGGCCTGGCTCTTAATTCCTGGATAAGAGCATTTTTTTTAAAATTATCCCGCCGCAAGCGGAGTCCAAAATATTTGTAACTTTCGGGTTCCTGGCCGGCCATCCATGGAATCCCAGCAGCCCATTTTTTAAACCTCGTCAGATCTTTTCGGTTATGAGGCAAGGCTACCGATTTTACCACAAAAGGAATTTTGTTTTCCTGTAAAAGCTGGATACCCCGCCAGGCCTGTTCAAAGGACCCTTTTTTTCGGGTTACCCCTTCATAAGAATCTTTTTCCATTCCATATACAGTAACTTCTATTTCTACGAGTGGCGGAATCTGTTTGAAAAGTTCCACCAAATCATGATTTATCAATGTGGCATTGGTAAAAAGCAATACCTTCAATCCAAGTTTCCGTGCAAATAGATAAAGTTCTGCGAAATCGTTTCTTAACAGCGGTTCTCCACCCGTAACGGTCACCTTGAGGCAGCCCATGGATGCGGCTTCAGAAAATACTTTCTTTATTTGGTCTGTGGATAATTCCTTTTTTTTAGCCTCAACATCATCCTCATGAAGATTGATGCAGCAGTGGATGCAATCATTGTTGCATCTTTCAGTAAGTTCAATGGAAAGATGATTTAAAAAATTGGGTTTATCTTGCCACGGATTTGATTTACGCGTATATTGTTTAATAACGTAATGATCTTTTCCCATCGGTTCTTCAGCGAAAATATCGTGAAATAATAACAACCAATTTAACCAACCACATCATAGTTTTTCCAGCAATTTTATTATTCTTTCGGTTTTATCGAAATGAAGAATATAACAAGGGGTTTCATCCAGAATGCCCTCTATGACGGCAAACGTTTTTTCCCACCAATCTTTTGTGATGAGAGGTTTTATCAGAACAGCAAGCAGCCTCTTCAGAATCTCATTTTTGTCTTCAAGGGGCGTGATTTTGTTTTCAACTGCCTTTTCAAGAAAAAATAAACCTCGGAGTGGAGCGAAATTTGCAGACACATCCGGCAAGTCGCCATGACTCCACGTCCCATAAACATTAAATTTTCCATTGCGTTTACGAACAATCACGCGATCATCGCAAAGAATTTCAACGCGTTTTTTTAAAATTCCGGCGATGGTGGATTTTCCGGCACCTGACTTTCCCGCAAACAAATATCCCTTTCCATCAAGGATTATTCCCGAAGAATGGATATAGCACCCTTGCCTGTCGGCCAGAATACGCGCTATAAGCACTTGATCCGTGGGAAAAAGAGTGAGGGAGTTAACGTTGCCGTTTAAAAAGACATCTTTTCGGTATTCATTACTATATATTCTGGCCTGAGTATGCTCGTCATTAAATTCGACAATCTGGTGGATTTCTTTTGAATCCACAATATGAGCATATATCCAGGAATTCTTTTTCCGGTATATTGCCCATGGTATTTTGCGATAAACCTCCTGGCCAAGATCTATGTTCGAAATATCAGGGACCGAAAAGTGATGCATAATGGTAATGGTATCATTTCCTCCCCCAAGAACTTGAAATTTTTTAAACTTGGGACGAAACGTTTTTTCAGTAATGGGGAGGTCTGAATCCACCTGGATGGTTATATCGGCGATTTTATAAAAAGCACGGTGTTCTCTTTCCCAGTTTTCCCGGAATTTTTTGGTTTCTATTGCTATTTCACAAAGATAGCCCACTTTTGCCGAAAACTTCCCATGTTCAAGAAACCCGAATACCGGGCACCAGCGGCAATGGTCCTTTAACTTACATGATTTGCAATTTTGCGTGTACTCTTTTTCAGCTTGTATTTGATTCCTTAGCCTTGCTCCTGAAGCCGGGATGAAATTACTCCAACCATCTTGGAATCCACCTTTTTTTAAGTCATATCGATATTGGTCATCTTTTATAAATGGACAAAATGTCATTTTTCCATAGGGATCGATATGAAAACCTCTTTTCGTCTTCAGACATGAGAGCAAATTTCCATCACCTGGTTCATTAACCTGATTTGGATTGGCTGAAATGTAAATATCCGGAAGATCAATACCCACAACGGTAGATGGATCAAGCCTTTGTTCAATAATTTCATCGTTTTTTCGGGGATTCCCTGACGCACAAAGATGGAGCCAAGCCCCGCCCAATTTGCTACTGGGCGTCAATGTTTTCGCCAGCGCAAGCATTTGCTCATATTGATGACGATTATTTTTCATTAGAAATAATTGAATCGTGAAATCGGCGCCCGCTTCCTTCAAATAAGAAATTCCCCGCATCATGGCTTCGAAAGAACCGGGAGTTCTGGTAATACGGTCATGGACGTCTGCTGTGGCCCCATAGAGCGCAATGCCGTTAGCGCTATTTCTTTTCATTAATTTTGCAATTTTGGGTGTAATCAGTGTACCATTGGTATTGAGGGCGCAGGATGTTGTCGTCGCAGTGATATAATCAAAGATTTCGGCAAAATCCTCGCGCAACATCGGTTCTCCGCCGGAGATGCTCCACTTTCGACTGCCAACGATTCTTGCTTCATCAACTATTTTCTTTATCTCGCCAATCGTCAGCTCATCATTTTTTTCTATTGCATCTGGCGGAATTCTCAGCCAGCAATGCCGGCAATTGTTATTGCATCTGTAAGTGAGATCGAGATTTCCCCGGGACGGAACACGGGGCAAAATCGTGACCTTCTTTAATTCAATGTATTCCGACATCTTGTCCACCGAGCATGAATTGATTCGCGCCATCTATCCCTTTGGATAACATCATTGCCTTGAATGAAAAAAACAGTGCCTTTGATAAAAACGGCATCCATTAATCGACAAGTGCCATCCCAGATAAAACCTTTTGTTCCAGACTTTGAATCAATAATAGAGGTTTCATATGTTCATTTTCCCACAAGCATTTTTCTTTTTATCACTTCTTGCACAAATCCAATTACATCTTTCTCTATTTTCTGTAAGGGAGAATCAAATTCAGATGCAAGTTCACTCACGACATCTTTCAGTTTTTTCTTTCCATCCAATTTTTCCCAGATAGATCGGCCGGTTTCATTGAGTGTATAAATCTCATCTTCCATATCTCCGATCCCGGAAACCAGTGGAACAATAATAATTTCATTTTCTATTACTCTGGCGACAACATCCTCGGAGGGCATGTAAACACGGTTTAAGTCAATTTCTATTGCCATCGGAATCTCTTATCCAAATCTATTTTTTCTTTCATTTTTAAATTATACCAAATCGGTATTGATTTTTCAATCCTTTCCCGGTTACCCGATTGACTCGCACCTCTTCATCCGTGCCACCAAAACCAGCCTTTCCTGCAAAAAAACGCCAATACCCTGCCGCTATCCTATTCTCGCCCAGCCGGTCACAATCCTTCAGTATCGTGAACGTCCCATGCCTCGCCTCATTATGGCCACTCAGGCAGGTTTGTTCAATCGACGGCTGAGGTCATCATGCGATCCGATGAATCTTGTCGAGTTCAGCCGGCAGCATTATCTCAAACCAAATAACATCCAGGGATGGTGCGATGATGAGCAGGTGAATTCGGGCCTAAGTACCCTGGAACAATCTCTTTTGGAAAAAATATGCATCACCAAAGGGCAGCTTTTGCTGCTGGGATTGGGCGGAGGACGGGAAGCCATTCCCTTGGCGAAAATGGGGTTTGAAGTGACCGGGGTGGATTTTATTCCACAGATGGTCGAGCGGGCTAAGGAAACTGCCAAAAAAAGCGGAGTGGAAATTTCCGGAATGGTCCAGGATATCTCAAAATTAGACCTGCCGGAAAGTACCTTTGATGTGGTCTGGCTTTCAGCCGCCATGTATTCGTGTGTGCCGACACGAAAAAGACGGTCGGACATGTTAAAAAGAATTAATAAATCACTCAGCCCCGGAGGCTATTTTGTATTTGGGTTTTACTGGAATCCCAAAGCGGACGCTTCATCGAAAAGTGTGCTTTTAAAAAAAATGGTCGCCTGGTTGTCCCTGGGTAACCTGCGATATGAAAAAGGGGATATGCTCAGGTTCAATCTCGAATTCATCCATGCATTTACGGCGGTTGAAGATATTAAGGGGGAAATCGCCCAGGGCGGTTTTGAACTAATAGATATCCAGGCCAACGATGATCACCCGTTCGCCGGGGCGATTGCCCGCAAGCCAATTTAAGGTTTATATAAACTGATCCGAGAAGCTAGTTGCAATTTTTAAAGAACCGGTATAGTTGGACTAATCGGCGACGAACCGGGAGCCAGAGCGGGTAGAGGAGCAAATAGAAATTCACCCAGGAAGAAGGCGCGGAACGGTTCGGCCAAAAACGGGACCGGCCCTGCCGTTCCACTTTGCTTATCAAGCCCAGGATGTTTTCCGCCGGTATCCAGCCGTCGGCCTCGGGACAATTGTCGCCCTTGACAAAATATTTTCTAGCCATTGTGTGCAGCACACGGTGGACCAGCATTTGCGGCCGCTCGGGGTGACGGAAAGCGAGCACGTCGCCGCGGCGGGGCATGATCTCTTTCAGCGGCGAGACAGTGACGATGTCGCCGTCGCGGATGGCCGGGGTCATGCTATGCCCCTTGGCTTGAAATCTGAACGACGCCCCTTTTTCATGGACCGCCTCGATCAGCTCCATGATCACCGGGGCTGATAGGGAGATGCCCTCGTCATTGTTTCCCGAGCTAAGATTGGCCACGGTCATAGGAACTTCATCCGGGCAAAGTCAGAGTTTTTCATACGTTTGAATTCTAGCAGATTCCCCGCGCCAATAACAGCAACGGGCAACGATCGAATGAATTTACCACTCCGATGACCTTATTCCAAGAAATATTCGTATTTATTTTTTTCGCTCAGTTGACCTGCCCCCATTTATTTTACCACATTTAATTTTAGTATTGGAGGTATAATTGCTTAGAGAGCGGGAGGGCGATAGCCCAAGGAACTGTGAGGCCGTATCCGGTTGTATTCGTTTCTCCAACTCTCGATGACCGCCTTGGCTTCCAGCAAAGTATCGAAGACTTCCCCATTCAGCAACTCATCCCTCAGCTTGCCGTTGAACGATTCCATATACCCGTTCTCCCAGGGGCTGCCTGGCTCGATGAACAGCGTTCTGACCCCGACGATCGAGAGCCACGCCCTGACCGCCGTGGTCAGCTGTTTGTTGGACAGCAACCGCTGGTGGTTCAAGCGGCCGTACGATTTCGTCATCGGGCCAAAACTCAAATAGCTGACAAAAATCAAGTCCCAAAGCGAGATTCAGATCCCCCCGGCTTCGCCACCCCCCTTATTAACTATTGCCAAATGGCAAGTCAAGTTAGAAAAAGAAGTGTCATAAGAGTTAGTTTGGAACATGGGCGATGATCTCCAGGTACTGTTTTATCAGGTGTTTTGATAGGCCGGTGACGAGATGAACATATTCGATATCCCGAGTATGTTCATAAGCGGTTTTTACCCGGTTGTAGTCATAAAGATAGCGATCCACAGCCTTTTGGGAATGGCAGATTTCTCTGGCAACATCAGCGGGGTCTTTTTTCTCTATAATTATTGTGCGTAGAATAATGGTTTTATGGGACACGCCTGAGCCCATGTCATGAAGGAGACCCGTATGAGGGAGCTGACAGCTATTTTCCTTTTCATACTGAAGCCTGAGATCCGATACTGTGGAAGGATCCCGCAGCATCAAAAGCGCGGCATCTCTTGTAGAGAGGATGCCTCCCTGAGCATAAGCTTCACGGAATATTCTGGCCAATGCCCTGCAGGTGATCTTTGACATGGGTATACCTTGAGATAGGCTGTCAATATCATGTTGGGTGATAATGGATAAAATCACGGGGATATATGTCCTCTTTTCCGAAGTTGCCCGCGTGTTTTTATCCAGGGCATTCCATAATACTTGGCCTGGCTGTAAGCGACTGGAGGGCGGGTGCAGATTTTCAATAAGACCCAGCAGCTGCTCCGCAAGCTTTTCCCGCATGATCGGACCAAACAGGCGAGGAAATTCGCGGGCAAAAAAGTTCTGAATGACCGGTTTTAAAAACCGCTGTTTGGCGGAACTGTAACGCGTCTGACTGTGAGGAGGTTTATTCATGAACACCTCTTTCAGGGACCATGGGAATAGAGTTTTTTTTTAAGAATGACCTGAGTTCTTTGCGGCGATGTGAAACGGCTTGGGTGTTTTGATAAAGGCTATAATACTGTTCAACCAGAACTGATGATAGTTTCACCAGGAAGCCTATGGAATGAATATCAAACCCCTGAAGGGCAAGAGCCACCACACGCTTGAACTTGCATATATAGTTTTGCACCGAAGGAATGCTGTGATGGGTGGCTTGGGCAATCTGCTCATATTCATAACCCCGCAGCCAGTGTTCCACAATGATGCAGCGATGAGAGATGGCCCGACCCATATCTTTTATGGTTGATCTCAAGGGCAGTGATATGCCTTGGCTGTGAAGCGTCTGGATGTCGCGGCAAAGTGTGCGCTCACCACAGTTTAGAAGTCTATTCGCCAAGTCTTCAACCGTCAACAGACCACCCTGCTGGAAGGCTTCGTTGGCCAGGCGCTGAATACGGTGAAGCCGAAGTCCAACAACGCCTTGCTGCCGTTTTACGTGCAAGTCTTCCTGCCCGTCGTCAAGGGTAAGCACAACGGTTTTTTGTTCGCAATCGGCCAGGGGAGTGTTAGAAGCAGCGTTAATGGCAACCACTTGAAACAGAAACTGACCGGGCTTCAGAGTGCCGCTGGTCTCAAAATAGGAGGCATACACCTTATAAACAGCGTCAAGAAGGGCTTGCGCTTCAAAAGGTGAACACTGAAGCCCCTTAATAACGGTGTTGACAAATTGCTGATCCAGGTTCTTTTGCGCCAGACGGCTCCACTTTTGCAATGCCGTGTTATTGATCATGATACCCCCCATAAAATAAATAAAAGCGAATGCTCTGGCAAACTCCGCTTGAGCTATGCTCTCCTTGAACTCGCCTGATCTTTGCCAATGATGCACCATGATTATAAACTTTTTCTGTTCAATGCCATATGGCACAATTATAAAGGGGGTTCCTGAACAAGCACTTTTCCGATTTTTTATATCGCTATATCTGTCAGTCTGCTTTCAATCCCCCCTTACCCAAGGGGGGACAAAGGGGGGATCTCTTTGTTCGGGTCCAATATAATGTTCGGTGAATAAAATTGCCGCGATTTCATTCTTCAACCAAAATGGGCTATAATTCCCCTAGATGAAATCCTGGTTCGCTTACCTGAAAGGCGCCCTGGGCCGCCGCCTGCCCGACGACAAGATATCCACCGGGCAAAAAAGAGACCAACTGCGCGGCAATCTGAAAAATTTGCTGCCGTTCGTCAAGCGCCACTGGCGCAAAGGCGCCCTGGGGGCGCTGCTCATCCTGCTGACCTCGCTGCTGGCCTTTCCCGGCCCGCTGATCACCCGCTTCCTGATCGACAAGGTCATCCTGGGCAAGCAGCTCTCCCTGCTGCTGGGCGTGATCCTGCTCCTGGCCGTAATCAAGGTGGCCAGTGTCCTTTTCAGCATTTTTCAGCAGTATTTTTTCACCCGCTTCGAGCAGGAGGTGCTGCTTGAGATCCAGCAGACCCTGTTCGACCGCACCCTGCGCTTGCCCAAGTCCTTTTTCGACACCAAGGAAACCGGCTACCTGATGTCGCGCCTGCTGGGCGACGTCAACGGCCTGCGCTGGTTCTTTTCCTCCTCCATCATCCACATGTTCAGTTCGGTTTTGCGCTTTGCCGGAGGTACAGTCTTTTTGATCTACCTCAACTGGCGGCTG
>JALHSV010000387.1 GCA_022865525.1 Thermodesulfovibrionales bacterium | reverse complement strand
GGAGTACGGTTCTCCATTCTTCATGACATGTCACATCGAATTCCGGACTGGCCGGTGCTCTATGACGAGGCAGAAAACGTGATCCGGGAAACCAGGAAAAGAATTACGCGGAACACGAATCATGCGGAAAATGGAAATACGTTCTCTGCAATGCCGCATACAGCATCAGGTAAAAAGATTGAAATTACCCACGAGATGCCGAAGCAGGATTACCTAGATATTGTGAAGAAGGCAAAAGAATATATCGCGGCAGGAGATATCTTCCAGGCAAATCTGTCACAGCGGGTTTCCGCACATATTATGCATAAGAGTCCATGGAATCTCTACAGGATACTCAGGGCTGTCAATCCGTCTCCCTTTGCTGCATTCGTTGATTACGGAGATTATCAGATTGTGAGTTCATCTCCGGAAAGACTGTTGCGAATTAGAAACAGAACTGTCGAAACACGACCTATCGCTGGTACAAGACCGCGTGGAAAGGACAGGAAAGAAGATGCATTGATGCGCGCAGAACTGCTCCTGAATGAGAAGGAGAGGGCGGAGCACATCATGCTGATAGACCTTGAGCGGAATGACCTTGGCAGGGTTTCAGCATATGGAACCGTCAGCGTTGACGAACTCATGATTACTGAAGACTATTCACACGTTATCCATATTGTCTCAAACATTACGGGTGAGCTTGCGTATGAAAAAGACTGTTTTGACGCAGTACGGGCGACGTTTCCCGGCGGGACGATCACCGGCGTCCCGAAGGTCAGATGCATGGAGATTATTGATGAACTTGAACCTCTGAGACGAGGGCCTTACACGGGGGCAATAGGGTATATCGGGTTCTCAGGCAATACGGATTTCAATATCATAATCCGGACATTTGTAATAAAGAATGAGACTGCGTATGTCCAGGCAGGTGCAGGCATTGTTGCTGATTCAGACCCTGAAAGGGAATATGGTGAAACACTGAAAAAGGCGGAAGCTTTAATAAAGACCCTGGAGATGATTTAGATTACAAAAACTTGAACCATCTCCTTTTTGTTTTTATCGAATTGAGGGTGATTGTCACATCCTTGATTCTTGCATGTATTTCCTTCTGATTCTTTTTAAGGTCTTTTACCTCGGATTGAACACTGTTCAGCATATTTTTGAGCTCTTTGAATGTATGGGATAAATCCTGAATGCTATTGATGATCAGTTCCAGTTTCTCTTTCGGTATAACCTGCACTTCCCTGGCATCTCTCTCCTTTGAGCGGAGCGATTCACCCTGAACGACCGTCTGCATGGGACTGTTTACCCGTTCCGCGGTTTCATAGACTATTTGATTTCTCCCGGGTGACGTGGATTCAAAGCTGGATGGTTCAAAGCCAGGAACAGATGCACCAACCTTTTCAGGCAACGGCTTTTCATCAACCACAGCTTCCACCAGTTCTTCAGAAGGCAGAATAGTTATCTTATGCTTCTCAGCAATACCTTTCATCACAAGGTTAGTTATCCGATGAAATGTTCCCTCTACCCCTGTTCCGTTGACAGCAACAGCTTCTTTCCATTCATATCGTCCCTGTTCATTCAGGTCCCTGTTCAGTTCGTCAACAGATGCGATATTCGAGAGGTCACGTTTATTAAACTGGAGAATAATAGGGATATCGTCAGGATTGACATTGTTTGCGATGAGGTTCTCACGCATATTTCCGATGCTTTCCAGGTTCTGTTCCCTCATTTCGTACTGAGAATCTGCGACAAACACGACTGCATCAGCTCCTTTCAGAACCAGTTTCCTCGTTGCATTGTATCTGACCTGTCCTGGAACGGTATAGAGCTGAAAACGTATTGAAAAATCACTGATCTTTCCTATCTCAACGGGAAGAAAATCAAAAAAGAGTGTCCGGTCGGCTTCTGTTGCAAGGGAGATGAGCTTCCCACGTTTTGAAGGGTCAAAAATCGAGTGGAGGTATTGAAGGTTTGTTGTTTTGCCGCTCAGTCCAGGTCCATAATAGACAATTTTAATCGTGATTTCTTTTGATGCGTAATTAAAAAGTGCCATGGTTTATACTATAGCATAAACTGCATTTCTTGTTTGATGCTTCACTTGATACATCGCTTCGTCCGCAATTTTTATGAGTTCTTCCTTGGATCGCGCACTTTCAGGATAAGAGGCTACACCGAAACTCGCGGTCATTTTCAATGCGTATCCCTCTTTCTTCAGGAACGTATTTTGCTCTACAGACTTCCGCATCCTTTCAGCGATGAGTGCAGCAGCATCCGGGGTTGTCTGTGGAAGTACAATCACAAATTCATCGCCGCCGTATCGGGCAACAATATCGACTGACCGGAGGCTTTTTAAAAGGAGTTGCCCTATTTCGACCAGAACTTTGCTCCCAATAAGATGACCGTACTGATCGTTGATTCGTTTGAAATAATCAATATCCATGAATATCAGGGACACAGAAGTTTTATAACGCGTTGAGCGCTGGATTTCAATTTCTATGGTCCTGTTCAGATAGCGGCTGTTGAAAAGCTTTGTAAGGTCATCAGTAAGAGCAAGTTCCGTCATCTTTTGATAGAGTGATGTTCTTTCAACCGCAACGGCCGTTAAGTCGACAAGGCGCGATAGCAAGTCAAGGTCTTCTTTGCTGAAGGGATCCCCGGTTGTTTTATTCACGAATTCAATCACACCGAGCACCTGATCTTTTATTTTCATCGGAACGCAGATAAGAGATTTTGTTTTGAAATGAATGGCCTTATCGATTTTCCCCATAAACCGTTCATCTTTTGACACATCCGGAACCACAACCGGAATGCCTTCCTGTGCAACCCAGCCGGCGATGCCTTCGCCCAACTTCAGCCTGAATTTCTGTATCTCCTTGGTTTTTCGGGTGTTTGTTTTTTCGAATACCAGTTCTCCTGTCTCCTGATCCACGAGGAGCACAGTCCACGCTTCTGCTTTGATCATTTTTTTCAGTTTTTCCATTATTCTGCTCAGTATTGCTCTCAGCTCCGGAGATGAAGCAAGATCACTGCTTACCTCTTCGAAGAAGATGAGTTCCCGTTGCGTTGTCGACAGGTCTTTTTTTAATCTGTTGGTTTCCGAGAACAAACTATTTTCTCTGAGCAGTCTTTTCATGAAATACAAGAGTTCGTTTACACTGGGGTTATAGAGCGGGTAAACCAGGGATTCTTTGAGCCAGGGAGTGAACCCTCTGAACGAAGGGGTGTCAGAGGTGACAATTTTAGGAATTGTCTTTGATAACCGGAGAAAAGTCTTGAATGATGGTTCACTGCTCAGTTTTTTATCTGCAATCAGCAGGTCTATCTTCTCGTGTAAGACCTTGATAACTTTATCAAGAGAATCGAATGTGCTGATAATATATCCGAATGACGCGAGTGAATCCTCATACTCGATCTTGATTGCACTTTTGCCTATCAGCAGAACCTTAGGCATTTGTGCCACAGCATTTTTTGAACTTCCGTCCGCTGCCGCACGGACATGGATCGTTCCTTCCCACTTTTTTCGCTCGTCTTACCGTTTGAACCGATGAGCCTTCGCCTCTGTTATAGCTGATGGGTTTCTGCTGTACCGGTTCTTTCCGAATCGTTTCTTTTGTTTGTACCTGGATTTTGAAGAGCTTTGTGACAATCTCTGTTGATATTCGTGAAGTCATTTCTGCAAAGACGTCAAATGCTTCTTTCTTATACTCGACTAACGGGTCCTTTTGACCGTAACCTCTGAGACCAATCCCTTCTTTGAGATGATCCATGCCGAGTAAATGGTCTTTCCACTGCGAATCGATAACCTGCAGCATGATAACTTTTTCGAGATATCTCATGAGGTCACTGGTAATCTCAGATTCCTTCTTTTCATATGCGTGCCTGACTGCAGCTGTTAAAAACTCTCTGAATGATTCACGGTTATCAGGGGAAAGTTCAGGTGAAACAGAAAATACTCCGTAGAGTGCATCCTTGATGCCTTTCATGTCCCATTCTTCCAGATGTTTTTCTTCGGGGCAGTAAATCAGGAGCAATTCATCAATGACCTCATCGATCATGCTGAATAAGCGGTCCTTCAGATTTGTTCCCTGAAGGATTTCTTTCCGGAATGAATAGACTTCGGACCTCTGTTTATTCATGACATCGTCATACTCGATGAGGTGCTTTCTGATATCAAAATTATGTGCCTCAACGCGTTTCTGCGCATTCTCGATAGCTTTTGTCACCATTTTATTTTCTATCGGCATGTCTTCATCCATGCCGAGCTTTTCCATGAGTCCCGAAATCCTGTCGGAGCCGAAGATTCTCATAAGATCATCTTCCAATGACAGGTAAAAGTGGGATGAACCGGGATCACCTTGTCTTCCGGAACGGCCTCTGAGCTGATTATCAATTCGCCGTGCTTCGTGTCTTTCGGTACCGAGGATATGAAACCCCCCAGCTGAGAGAACATTCTCGCGATCTGCTGTGCAGATCTCCGCAGCTTTCGCAAGAGCTTTTGACCAGTCATCATCGGTATACTCCTTTTTGTCGCGGAGAAGATCTCTTGCAAGCCCGTCAGGGTTCCCACCGAGAATGATATCGGTTCCCCTTCCGGCCATATTCGTAGCTATGGTGATAGCGCCTTTTCTTCCTGCCTGTGCAATTATTTCCGCTTCGTTCTCATGATATTTTGCATTCAGGACAGAATGGGGTATGTTTTTTTTCTTCAAAAGATGACTTAATATTTCAGAATTTTCAATAGAAATGGTTCCAACAAGAACCGGTTGCCCCTTTGTATGGAGTTCTTCAATTTCCTTCAGAACAGCATTGAACTTACCTTTTTCCGATTTATACACCATATCCGGATGATCAAGTCTGATCATCGGCTTGTTCGTCGGAACAACAACCACCTCGAGATTGTAAATCTTGGCGAATTCCTCTGCCTCTGTGTCGGCAGTTCCTGTCATACCTGCCAGTTTTTTATACATCCTGAAGTAGTTCTGGAAGGTGATTGTTGCAAGAGTCTGATTTTCGCTCTCAATTTTGACATCTTCTTTTGCCTCAACTGCCTGGTGGAGGCCGTCCGACCAGCGCCTGCCCGGCATAAGCCTCCCGGTAAATTCATCAACGATAATTACCTCGTTATCTTTTACAACATAGTCCACATCCTTCCTAAAGAGCGCATGGGCTTTCAGTGCCTGGAGCACATGATGAACGAGATCGATGTTGGACGGATCATAGAGGTTTCCGGCGCCGAGGAGCCTTTCAACCTTGATATTTCCCTCTTCTGTCAGAATCGCAGTTTTTGCTTTTTCATCGATTGTATAATCTTTATCCTGAAGGAGCTTGGGGATAATCTTATCTATTCTGTAGTATTTGTCGGTTGATTCCTCGGATGGACCAGATATGATAAGCGGTGTTCTTGCCTCATCAATAAGAATGCTGTCAACTTCATCAACGATTGCATAGTTCAATTGCCTCTGGCAATAATCAGCGATATCGTATTTCATGTTATCCCTCAGATAATCGAACCCGAACTCATTATTCGTCCCGTAGGTAATATCAGCTGCATATGCTTCCTGCCTGGAACATGGCTTGAGGAAATCAAGTCGCTTGTCTGTTGAAAAATATGAAGGATCATAGAGGAATGAAATATCGTGCTGTATGACACCAACTGATAATCCAAAAAAGTTGTATAGAGGTCCCATCCATTTGGTGTCCCTTTTGGCCAGGTAATCATTAACCGTAACAATATGTACCCCATTGCCTTCGAGCGCATTGAGGAAGACGGGGAGGGTGGCAACAAGCGTCTTACCCTCACCGGTCTTCATTTCAGCAATCCTGCCCTCATGGAGTGCTATACCACCGAGAACCTGAACATCAAAATGCCTCATGTTCAGCTTGCGCCTGGACACCTCCCGTACAAATGCAAATGCTTCGGGAAGCAGGTCATCGAGCAACTCACCCGTCTCAAGCCTTTTTTTGAATTCCGGGGGTTTTTCCTTTAACTGAATCTCTGAAAGACTGACTACCGCAGGTTCAAGATCATTTACCTTTTCTACCAAAGGCCATAACCGCTTGAGTTCACGCTCATTTTTCGTTCCGAACACTTTGCTGAGTATTGTGCCGATCATAGGTTATATAATAGATTACAAGTGCCAATATTGCAAGAAAGTGACAGGAATCACACAAGATATGTTGATCAGTTCCCGAACGGCGGTCGTTACCTTCGAACCCTTGTAAGTTCCTTTCGATACAGGATACATATTTGAAATGACCAAGAAGGTTTACATACATACATTTGGATGTCAGATGAATGTTCATGATACCGAGAAGATGTACGGAGTATTACTCCAAAGCGGATACCAGCGGACTGAAAGTCCTCATGCGGCTGATTTGATCATACTCAACACGTGCAGTATCAGGCAGAAGGCAGAGCAAAAATTTTACAGTGAACTTGGGAGATTGAAATCGTATAAGAAGATAAGGTCTGATATCAAGATCGCAATTGCAGGGTGTATCGCCCAGCAGGAAGGGAACAATCTTTTCAAAAAAGCCCCGTACGTTGATTATGTTTTCGGACCACAGAATATTCAAGTGCTCCGCTCGATAGCAGGAAAGAGACCGCCATATTCTGCCCTGGAGGAAAATCCTGACATAGAACTGCATGACCTTCCTGCTGAAAGAGATGACGGGATTAAAGCATGGATAAGTATCATGTATGGCTGTAATAATTTCTGCAGTTATTGTGTGGTTCCCTATACAAGGGGGCGGGAACGATCAAGGCCAAGCGAAAACATTTATGCAGAAGTCTCTCAACTTGCAGAAAAAGGCTACAAGGAAATAACCCTCCTCGGGCAGAACGTAAATTCATATGCAAGTGATGTTGATTTCGCCGGCCTTCTGAAGAAGCTCAATGGTATTGATGGAATCGAGAGAATACGGTTTGTGACCTCCCATCCAAAAGATCTCTCTCTGGGACTCATCCATGCGATTGCTGATTTGCCAAAGGTCTGTGAGAACATTCATCTTCCCTTGCAGTCAGGTTCAAATGCCGTATTAATGCGTATGAACAGGGGGTACACCTATGAAGGCTATGTAAACAAGATAGGTGCCCTGAAAAACGTGATCCCCGGCATATCCATAACATCTGATATCATTGCCGGTTTTCCAGGTGAGTCTGATGATGACCATGTGCAGACGATACAAGCATTAAAGGAAATCTGTTTTGACGGCATCTTCGCATTTATGTTTTCTTCAAGACCGCACACCAGAGCAGCTGCCTATGAGAATCAGATACCTGAAGATATCAGGTTGCAGCGCCTCAGTGAGATTCTGAAACTGCAGGACGAGATTACCCTGAGAAAAAACAAGGCTATTGAGGGTTCTGTTCAGCAAATACTGATTGAAGGAACAAGCGAAACGGATAAACAAAGTCTCATGGGAAAAACCCGAACGAACAAAGTCGTTACGATTCTGAAAACGAATATTCCGAAAGGCAGTCTCATAGATGTAGAGATAGTCAAAGCCCGAAAGCACTCACTTGAGGGCATACCTCTTTCATGATGAAATTTTCCATCCT
>JALHSV010000386.1 GCA_022865525.1 Thermodesulfovibrionales bacterium | reverse complement strand
TCCCCTACCGGTCTCTTGCTACGCCTCTTCACCACAGGACGAATACAAAAAAATGCAGCAAGAGATCAGATCTCAGAGAGAAAAACTTGAACAGGTAAAGAACCGGGAATCCTCGATCCTCTCGGACATTGAACAAACCAATAAACAGATGAAGACGGTCGAGAACGACCTCAGAAAATATAAAATCAGACTTGCGAATACTGAAGGCAGGCTATCACAGGTAGAACATGAAATCTCTGTCTCCAAGAGCACTCTTGAAAGACACAGGCAATGGATGAAGAGAAAACTCAGGACAATCCATAAATATGGCCGGAATTCGGATGTCATCCTGTTGTTACTCAGTGCTCATGACATCTCTCAATTGATACGGACCGGAAAGAATCTTCAATACATCACTGCCCATGAACACACACGCATGAGCACCTATCAGGAAAATCTTAATAGCCTGAATGAAAAGGAAAAACAACTCACACTCCTGAAGAAAGAGATCGTGTCAAACAAGGCGAAAGTCCTCGCAGAAGAAACATCCCTGGCGGCGAAGAGGAGAAATAAAGAGATCGTGCTTGCGTCCGTGAAAAAGGAAAAATCATCCCACACAAAGATGCTCAGAGAGATGGAAGAATCATCAAAGAAGCTCCTGGATATCATCAATAAATCCGACAGGGGCGATGTCTTTGCAGGCCGGGGATTTGCCGCTCTTAAAGGCAGGCTCGCCTGGCCTGTTGAAGGAAAGGTGGTCATTCCTTATGGTTCCCAGAAGGACCCGCAGTTTAATACGCCCGTCTTCAGGAGCGGAGCATTTATAGAATCCAATTCTGACTCCATGGCTAAAGCAGTACACGAAGGGAAAGTTGTTTTTGCGGAGTGGTTTAAGGGATACGGGCAACTCGTTATTATCAACCACGGAGAAGGATATCATTCACTCTATGGCAGTTTATCGGAGATTTTTATAAAAGTTGGAGATATAATAAAAGATAAACAGATAGTCGGACGGGTCGGGAATTCCGGTCTTGTGAATTTACCCGGTCTTTATTTTGAACTGCGTTTTAAAGGAAAGCCCCTTAATCCAATACAGTGGCTGCAAAGGAGATAGCTTTGGAGGAGAATAAGAATATGGTCAAGAAGTTAATCAACAAGAAAGTAATCCTGGTAATCTTCATCATTTTTGCTGTTGCTTCGGCAGGCATTTCGATCGGCAGATGGACAGTGAACTCCGTTGGCGCTGAGGGAGAGATTTACGAAGAACTCAAGCTCTTTTCAGAGGCCCTTTCGCTGGTCAGAAAGAATTATGTTGAAGAAGTGAAACCAAAGGAGCTTATTTATGGATCCATTAAAGGTATGCTGGGTTCCCTCGACCCTCATTCCTCTTTCATGACCCCCGAACAGTATAAAGAGATGCAGGTAGATACCAAGGGGGAGTTTGGTGGTGTCGGGATTCAGATTGGTATCAAAGATAGCATGCTGACTGTTATCGCACCGATAGAGGACACCCCTGCATACAAAGCCGGTATTAAGTCCGGTGACAAGATCATCAAAATTAATAATGACTTTACGAAAGATATGAGTCTCCAGGATGCTGTCAGCAAGATGAGGGGAGTTCCTTCTTCAACGGTAAAAATAACGATAATCAGGGAGGGTTGGAAGGAAACACGGGACTTCACCATTACGAGAGAGGTGATAAAAGTCAAAAGCGTTAAATCAAAGACTCTCGAGGATGGCATAGGATACATCAAGATAAATCAGTTCCAGGAGCAGACCTCATCCGATCTTGCACAGGCTATGGAGAATATGTCCCAGGACAATATCAATTCGCTGGTCCTTGACCTCAGGAACAATCCGGGGGGTCTCCTGAACAGCGCGATTGATGTATCAGGCCAGTTTCTGCCCTCAGGGAAATTAGTGGTATTTATCAAGGATAAAAAAGGCGAGAAAATTGAATACCGGAGCAATAAAAATACTGCAAACTCCACAATTCCTATGGTTGTCCTTGTCAATCAGGGCAGTGCAAGTGCCTCGGAAATCGTTGCCGGTGCATTAAAGGACTGGAACAGAGCAGTTGTTATCGGCACCCAGACTTTTGGTAAAGGTTCCGTCCAATCTGTTGTCCCTCTGACTGACGGTTCGGCACTCAGGCTTACAACTGCAAAATACTATACGCCAAAGGGGATATCAATCCAATCAACCGGAATTACTCCGGATATTGTGGTGAAAGCTGAAATAAAGAACGGGGGAAAGGGACGCCCTGTCATACGCGAAAAGGACCTTGAACGTCATTTAAAAAACGGTGAAGATATCGAGGAAAAACCCTCTGAACCTGAAGAAATCATCCCCATGGAGATCGATGAAAAAGATGATACCCAGCTTCAGAGAGCCATAGACCTCTTGAAGACATGGAAAGTCTTTAAGGAATTGCCAAAGGCATCGTAAAAATACAGTAGATAGTAGACAGCAAACAGGGGAACATACAAATAATCTCCTGTTTTGCGGGTGCCACACATCCGTTGTCACTATTATTTATAGCGAACTATGTTCCAATGGTTGTCATTATCCGGCTTGACCGGATAATCCAGTGCCTTTCTCTGGATTCCCCGATCAAGTCGTGGAATGACCGAAATTAATAAACTTCAAAAGATATTTGAGAATTTATAGCGTAGATGTACGAAACCATGTTATTAACAACAAAAGAGGCGATTGAAAAAAGGCGGAGCATCAGGAAATTTCAATCTGTTCCTGTTCCTGATGAACATATAACCGCCCTCCTCGATGCTGCCAGATTGGCCCCATCAGGCTGTAATGCCCAGCCCTGGCGTTTTAAGGTCGTTAGAGACAATGAGACAAAATGGAAACTTGTACAGGCTGCATATGACCAATCATTTATTGCACAGGCACCGGTTGTTCTTGTCTGCTGCGCAGACGTGGATGCTTATCTCAAGGGGACTGCGTCGGGAATTCAGGATCTCGGACAGACAGGGGCCATTGACGACAGGATTGTGAAAATACTTCTCAGGAGAAACAGCCAGATGGACATCCAGATGAAAACCATGAGCAAAGAACAGCTTGGCACACGGATGGCATTCAATGTTGCCATAGCTGTCGAGCATATGGTTCTAAGGGCACTGGATTTTGGACTGGGGACTTGCTGGGTCAGGCTTATTGAGGAGCAGAAGGTCAGAGAGCTCTTTGGATGGGATGACAACCTGTATGTTGTTGCTCTTCTTCCGGTTGGATACCCGGACGAATCTCCCTTACCGAGAAAGAGACTGCCGGTTCAGGAATTAATTATCAATGACCGTGACAAAAACACGATATAAGCTTTCAGACGTTCGTTGATCCATTATTGGGTTCTGTAAGATGACCACACTCAGGAAGATATTAGACAGAATAGAAGTCAAGAAGAGCGATTATGAGCGCTATGAGCTTTCAGAAGTTGAATATAGCGCAATCATGACTTTTTTTGATCTTGCGCAGGAGTTTGATGATATTGAGGATTACTATCATCTCTGCATTGCTATTCCCAAAAGCTTCTTCAACCTCGATGCCCGTCTTTATATCAGGAACCTTCAATCAAATGCCCTGCAGCTTCTCGCAAGAACTGATACAAAAGATGATAATGCACAGATAATATCTTTGGATGATAGCGGGCTCTCTGGAGGCCATTATTACATGAACGGGAGTCTGATCTTACCCGTTCGCGGAAAAAAATTTCTTGTCGATCAATTACCTTTTCATGCCCAGGATAACGTACTGGGATTCCTGGAGCTCTATCCTGTTGAGAATCAGGATGAACATACTGAGCTCTTTTTTGAGAAATATGCAAACCGAATCGGCTTTAACCTTCACAATAAATTCCTTGCGGAAAAGAATATCGAACACCTGAAATTCATCCGCACCCTCGTTGCCGATATCGAACATAATGTCATTGTCCCGAACATAATCTACAAATTGTTCCTGAGGAGATTGAGAGGGAAAATCGATAAAAATAGAGAAATAGAGAACCTCCTTTCAGAAGAGAGCAATCAAACACCCGATGTTGAAACTGCAATACAAGGTCTTTTGAAGGAAATGAAGGAGGTCAACAAGGGGTTAACAGAGGAATTGGAAAACATTGAAAAGCACTATAAGAACATGAGCCTGTTCCTTGAAACCCTGTTCCGGAGGGATCACTTCGACCAAGGGAAGCTCACGCTGCGCACGAAGGCATGCCACATGAAAAAGGATGTCGTACAGCCACAACTGGAACGGTATATGGAACAATTTCAGAAGTCCGGCATAGCCATAGATGATCGTTTAAGCGGCATTCCCGATGAAGATATTATCAGTGTTGTAGATATCGGATTAATCGCCCAGGTTTATGCGAACTTTTTTTCAAACGCACTGAAATATACCCGGGAAATCATTACCGCGGCCGGCCAACACAAAAAATATATATCATACGGGCGTGAATTCATACGAGATTTTTTTGGGCCGGGTAAAAATGGGATTAAATATAATGTATTCAGCACCGGACCTCATATCCCTCCTGAGGAGCACGGGATGATTTATGAAGAAGGGTATCGCGCAAAAGATGCGTTGAGCAAACCCGGGACTGGGCACGGCTTGGCCTTCGCAAAGAACGCGGTCGAAATACACGGGGGGATAGTTGGATATGAACCAACACAATATGGGAATAACTTCTACTTCATCATCCCTCAATCAGATGAAATAGACCAATCCTGACAGCTTCTTTCAAAGAGTTCTTTTTAGTTGACATGGAGCGGAAGCTTTTATAGGCTCTTTGACCTTTTTATTTCTTTAATTTCTTAGCAATATATATGCGAAGTGGACATTGACACAAAAGTGCTCCCCCCCAATAAAGTGAGAATTTACATTCTTTTAGATTTCTATTTAAACATGCAAGAAAATGTTCTAATTCCAAGTCGTTAGCTCTGCAAAGATTTTTAAATCCTGATTTATAACATATAAAATCTTTTGGGCATTTCAGTCCATCAATAATTTTTTCTATTTCTTTATTTATATCATCAGGTAGTCGTTTTGCATTATTTTTGTTTCTCATATGACTTACTTACCAGTTGTTCCTAATTTAGTCTAACCCCACATCGCCTCTTGAGGGAATTACAAAGAAAAAAGTTGATCCCTTTTTAGGCTCTGACTCAACCCATATTCTTCCACCATGGCGTTCAATAATCTTCTTACAGGTCGCAAGCCCTATCCCTGTACCTGGATACTCTTTCTTTGTGTGCAGGCGCTGGAACATAACAAAAATCTGTTCTGAAAACTTTGGGTCAATTCCTATGCCGTTGTCTTTGATAGAGAAAATCCACTCATCTTCTTTTTGTTTGGCTGAAATGTGAATCTTGGGAGCCTCTTTACCACAGAACTTAATCGCATTACTGATCAGGTTCTGAAATAATCTTGACAACTGTGAGGAATCGGCCGTCACGGTTGGCAGATCGTCATGGGTAATTACTGCACCACTTTCTTTAATGGCTATCTGAAGATTGAAGACTGCTTTGTCTAAAGCCGATAAACAATCGGTAGGCGTAAAACTCTTGCCCGTTGATCCTACTCGTGAATAATCTAATAGGTCCTTAATAAGCACTTGCATCCTTTCAGTCCCATCTATGGCATGCTCAATAAATTCATCT
>JALHSV010000385.1 GCA_022865525.1 Thermodesulfovibrionales bacterium | reverse complement strand
GTCGATATGAAACTCAACTACAAAATCACGAAGAATCTGTCATACTTTGTCGAAGCCGGTTATTTTGATGCTGGCGATTTCTATAAAGACACTAATGTGCTTTTTGGCGGCAAAGATGAGGGAGTTACCCAGGTCGTCCACGGTCTGCTGTTCACATTCTAAGAAAACGCAGAAGAAGTAATGCATCTAAGGGCGGTTCTTTTGAACCGCCCTTTTTATTGTTATCCAGAGCTTCTTTTTGATAAACTTAAACCATAATACGATCATGACATACAGCAAGATCCTGAGCGAATGTAAGAAAAAAAAGATTCTTGTTATCGGAGACCTGATACTCGACCGGTATATATGGGGCAAAGTAACCAGGATATCTCCGGAAGCCCCTGTGCCTGTTGTTGAGGTATCGCACGAAAACTTTCTTCTCGGGGGTGCTGCAAATGTCGCACACAATATTGTATCGCTTGGAGGACGCGTCACGATTGTCGGTATTGCCGGCAAAGACAGGGGCGGCGACATCATCAAAAAGATGATGGAAGAGAAGGGGATTAACTGCGAGGGTGTTTTCTGGGGGTCACGATCTACTACGGTCAAGACTCGGGTCATCGCCCATAACCAGCAGGTGGTTCGGTTCGACCGGGAAGACAAGACAGGTGTGGACAGGAGAACGCTCGGGAGTGTCCTCGATTATATAGGCAATGAAATATCCGGACACGATGCCGTGATCGTATCTGATTATAAAAAAGGGGTTGTATCCGCCGAGCTGATGAGAGAAATTCTGAACAAAGCGAGGCCGAAGAAACTTTTTGTTTCTGTTGATCCGAAGGTCGGCCATTTCCATTACTATCAGCGCGTTTCTCTCATTACACCGAATGTGAACGAGGCATCTATTGCATCAGGCATAGACATCAAAGATGAGAAATCTCTTATGGACGCCGGAGGACTACTCTTAAAGAAATTATCATGCGATGCAGTACTGATTACACGGGGGGAACAGGGTATGAGCCTTTTCCGGAACGATACGGTTGTGCATATCCCCACAGCAGCGAAAAATATCTATGATGTGACCGGAGCAGGGGATACGGTTATCGCGGCATTTACTCTTGCTTTCGCCGCGGGGGCGAGAATGGAAGAGGCTGCAGTTATTGCAAATCATGCAGCAGGCATTGTTGTCGGTGAAGTCGGAACAGCAGTGGTGACACCGGAGCAATTGCGGAGATCGTTAAGTACCAATCGTGCATTAAAAATAAGAGAAGTTTCTTAGCTTCTTTCATATCATCTCACTATGACAAAATCTACAATCCATAAAGCTGTAGCACTCTTATCAGGCGGCCTTGACAGCATGCTTGCGATCCTCACAATGCTCAGGCAGGGCATACAGGTGAGCGCAATACGGTTTATTACCCCGTTTGACCCGGATGCTTCTGATGATCACACGTTCCACGTAATACGTTATCAATCATTGAGTCACAAATATGGTTTTGAGATTATAATGCGTCATCTCAGTCATGAAATGCTCGATATCGTTACAAAACCGAAACACGGGTATGGGAGAAATATGAACCCCTGTATTGACTGCAGAATTCTTATGCTCAAAGAAGCAAAGCAGGTCATGGATATGATTGGTGCTGATTTTCTATTAACCGGTGAAGTGCTCGGACAGAGGCCGATGAGTCAGAGAAAAGATATGCTCTATCATATTGACAAAGAGGCCGGCGTTATTGATACTGTTCTCAGGCCTCTCAGCGCGAAACTCCTCAGAATCACGATTGCCGAACGAAAAGGAATCGTTGACGGGGAAATGCTGTATGCCTTCAGCGGCAGGTCGAGAAAACCACAGATTGCTCTTGCCGGGGAATTCGGCATGAAGGACTATCCTTCTCCTGGAGGAGGCTGTCTTCTGACCGAACCCAATTATGCATTCAGGCTCAAAGATTTGTTAGCTCATGACCCAAATCCTGCAATAAGGGATATCGATCTTTTGAGGATTGGAAGGCACTTCAGATATTCACCCCGGTGCAAAATTATTGTAGGCAGGGATAAGGCTGAAAATGCAATCGTCGAGTCCATGTCTGCAGACAGCGATTATCTGTTAAGAGTTGAAGGCTATGGAAGCCCGATGACATTGCTTACCGGTGAGATAACCGATGAGTCGCTGAGGCTTGCTGCTGCACTCTGTGCACGATATTCAGATGCTAAAAATGTCCGTGAGATTGCAGTAAAACTCATTCAAAGCGGTAAAACATCGATCGTGAGTGTTATACCTGCAGGTGATGAAATTCTTGATGCGACACGGATCGGGAAAAGAAGAACAAGAGAACAGGCTATAGTCTGACAGGAATTCCTCTGGCCTTCAGGTATTCCTTTGCTTCCTTTATGGTGAATTCCCTGTAATGGAATATAGATGCCGCAAGGGCCGCATCTGCCTTGCCATGAGCAAAAGCCTCGTAGAGATGATCGAGGGTTCCGGCACCACCTGAAGCGATGACCGGTATGGTAACCGTTTCAGATATTGCACGGGTCAGTTCAATATCATAGCCGTCCTTGGTACCGTCCATATCCATGCTCGTGAGCATGATCTCGCCCGCCCCGAGTTCCTCCATTTTCTTTGCCCATTGTACGGCATCAATGAGCTTCATCTGTCTCCCTCCGTGAGTTGATAAAGCCCACAGATTTCCTTCCTCATCCTCCTTTATAAAAGGGGGGTGAGGGGGGATTTTATAATCAAGATTTAGGCAAACATCTTTTAACGCCGGCTCATCAAACCAGGGTTCTCCGGTTGCCTGTGACATATCTGCACTTACTCTCTTTGCATCGATTGCGATGACGATGCACTGGCTGCCGAAGCGCTCTGCAGCCTTGCTGATGAAATAAGGGTCTTTAACCGCGGTTGTGTTGATCGATACCTTATCACACCCGGCGTTCAGCAGGTCCCTGATATCATGCAGGGTCTTAATACCCCCGCCGACCGTGAGCGGCATGAAGACGTCCTCTGCGGTTTTCATTACCACATCCAGTATGATTTTTCTCTTTTCGTGGGAAGCGGTGATGTCAAGAAATACAAGCTCATCCGCACCCTGCTCATCATAAAATTTCGCATTCTCAACAGGGTCCCCGGCGTCGCGCAGATTTAAGAAACTGACGCCTTTCACAACACGTCCGTCTTTTACATCGAGGCAGGGTATGATTCGTTTCGCTAACATGCCTGACTGTTCACAAATTGAATGGCTTCCTTGAGATTGAGAGCACCTGAATAGATTGCCTTTCCCGTTATCATTCCCCAGAGCTTTGTAATCTGCACCAGATTCCTGATATCTTCCATGCTTGCAATACCACCGGAAGCGATAACAGGAATCCTGACATGGTCAACCATTTCGCGCACTGCTGCTATATTAGGGCCCGTGAGCATCCCGTCCCGTTTGATATCTGTATAAATAATGCCTGCTATCCCTACCATCTCCAGGCGTCTTGCCAATTCATATGCATGGATTGATGTAACTTCTTCCCAACCCTTGATAGCAACCAATCCATCTTTAGCATCAATACCTATAAGTACCCGTCCCGGATATTGTTTGCAAGCCTGCACGAGAAATTCCGGATCCTCTATCGCAGCAGTCCCGATAATTGCCCTGTCAATACCTGATGAAAAAAGATTTATCAGATTCCCGATGTTCCGTATCCCCCCACCGACCTGAAGCATCATCTTTACCGACTTCCTGATATTCAGGATCGCATCCATGTTTTTCTGATATCCTGAGAAGGCGCCATCGAGGTCAACAATGTGAAGGAGTTTTGCTCCACTGGATTCCCATCGTTTTGCAGTAACTGCGGGATCATTTGAATAAACGGTAACCGCGTCTTTTCTTCCCTGAACGAGCCTTACGCAATTGCCTTCTTTTAAATCTATTGCTGGAATAACAAGCATTGCTTAATATAACATAAATAAAAATGAGTGCTTATGGACTTCAATAAGGGCAAGGAAATAATCTCACCACCAGGAACGATAACGATACATGTTCGGGGTGAGAGAGGATTAAAAACAGTATTTCTCATCGCCATTGCTTTTGTCATCATATCGCAGACCTGGTTTCTCCCGATTGCTCACTCAGCCCCTTCTGCGATACCTGAAAAATTTATCTATGACCTAACATGGACCGGAATAAAAGCCGGTACCGCATCCCTTGAATTGAGAAATGATGGAGAAAAAGTAAAAATTCTTTCGACCGCACAATCGGCATCATGGGTATCTGTTTTTTACACGGTTGATGACCGGGTGGAAAGCACCCTTTTGAAAAATTCCCCGGAAAGTTTTTTCCAGCCATCTCAATACAGGATCAAGATCAGGGAGGGAAGACACAGAAGAGATAAGGAAATTATCTTTGACTGTGACAATAGCAAGGCGACATACATCGACCGTCTCAAGAATGAAAGAAAGGACTTCCAGATCACTCCTCCGGTCCTTGACCCCTTATCAGGCTTTTACTATCTCAGATCATTAAACCTCTCAGTCGGCAAACCTGTATATATCACTATCTTCGACAGTAAAAAAGTCTGGAATGTTGAGGTGCAGGTCCTGAAGAAAGAAAAAATAACCCTTCCCACAGGTACGATCAATACCATTGTCGTCAAACCATTGATGAAATCAGAGGGAATATTTTACGGGAAAGGTGAAATCCTCATATGGCTAACCGATAATGAGAAGCATATTCCTGTGATGATGCAGACAAAGGTGGCAATCGGTTCCATTACGGCAACCCTCGTCAAAGGCCTATACTAACGTTTGTGAGCCCTTTCGTTTTGTTATCACCCTGCGATCGTATATACTATGAAAAATCATGCAGGTAGTCAAAAAGATTATTGAACTTACAAAACCTTACTGGTGGAGGATCTTTGCCGGCATTATCCTGAGCCTCATGGTTTCCGGCATTACAGGAGCGATTGCATGGTCAGTTAAGCCTGCGCTTGATGAAATTCTTGTCGGGGGGAAATATGAATACCTTGCCCTGCTTCCGGTCGGGGTCTTCCTGCTCTTTTCAACAAAAGGGTTCCTGAGTTTCGGCCAGTCCTATCTCATGAAATCTGCAGGGATGAAGTTAGTAAGGGAGACAAGAAACAGACTCTATACCCACCTCCTGAATCTGCCGGTAGGGTATTTCAACAAAGAATCTTCAGGTGTCATCGTATCAAGGATCATGTATGATGTTGAGGCGCTGAACGGTCTGGTCTCTGATGTGCTCAAGACATGTATTGTTGAGGTTCCCACAGTAATTTTTCTCCTCGGCGTTGCGCTTTACAGGAAATGGGATCTCGCCATGATGAGCCTTATTCTTCTGCCTCTCATAGCCTATAGTACAAGGAAATTTGGAAGAGGCGTAAAAAGGAAGAGGAAAGAGGCCCAGAAAAAACTCTCATTTCTTACGCACAGGATTGGTGAGAGCGTGTTCGGTGCGCGGGTTATTAAAATCTTCAACCGGGAAAGGATCATGGGGGAAAAATTCAGAAGCGACAACCAGAGATACTACAGGGAACTCCTGAGGGTCATACGGCTGAAGGAGTTTACAAAACTTCTTATCGATGTCGTTACCGGTGCGGCGATAGCTATAGTGCTGTGGTACGGAAGCACTATGGTGGTGAACGGAACTATTACCGCCGGAGTATTCGCATCAATCCTTGTTGCCATCTACATGATGTTCTCTCCGGTAAAAAAGCTTGGTGAGGCCTACAGTACTTTACAGGAGGCACGGGCATCGATCGAGAGAATAGATACCCTTCTAAGAGCAGAGCACGAACAGGGTGGTCGCACGATAATTCCCGGTTTTCAGAAGTCCATCACGTTTGAACATGTCTCATTTGCTTTCCCCACGAACAATCATCCGGTGCTCACGGATGTGAATCTGGAGATAGGGTACGGAGAGGTCGTTGCAATCGTCGGTCGCAGTGGAGTCGGAAAATCCACTCTTGCAGATTTGATACCAAAATTCTATGTTCCTTCGAGTGGTATATTGACCATCGATGGGATCAATATCAATGAAATCGAAATACGGTCCCTCAGGGAGCAGATAGGGATTGTGAGTCAGGATATCATTTTGTTTAACGATACCGTCAAAGAAAATATAGCTTTTGGTAAACAAGATGCTTCAGAGACTGAAATCATTCAAGCGGCAAAAATGGCATATGCTGATGAATTCATCCAGGAAATGCCTGAAAAATATCATACAGTTATAGGAGACAGAGGCCTGAAACTGTCCGGCGGTCAGCGCCAGCGAATAGCCATAGCAAGGGCTATCCTTAAAAACCCTCCCATCCTGATTCTTGATGAGGCGACATCATCTCTCGATTCTATCTCTGAAGCGCTCGTTCAGAAGGCACTTGATACCCTCATGAGAGGCAGAACAACAATTGTCATTGCACACAGGCTGTCGACGATCAGGAACGCGGACAGGATACTTATCATAGAAAAAGGGAAAATAATGCATATCGGCAAACACGAAGAACTTATCGAGAAGAACGCAACATACAGGGAACTCTATGCTGCGTTTTTGCACTCTTCATGATTCACGCTGTTTTGAAGCTGTTGCAATACCTTTCTTGATTCTTCGCCAGTGGCGGGCTTTGTTGATAACCTCTCGCTTCATGATTTCCTGAACATTGGAGATGACCCTCTCTTTTATGGTCATTTTTTGTGCGCTTTTTCCGTACCGTAAAGGATATCCAAGCGAGGAGAGCACCTCGCCGGCTATATGTTCGAAGATTTCAACCTGTCTTGGGCGTAAAGCCTTTTCCCAGGCATCGGC
>JALHSV010000384.1 GCA_022865525.1 Thermodesulfovibrionales bacterium | reverse complement strand
GTGAATTTGACCGGCAAGAAATAGATGATGATATTGTGACGCTGTTATGGGAGAAAGACTTCCGGAACATACAGTATGTTGTTGATGAGGCTTTCCTCGTTGATATCGATGAGGAGGATTACGAAACAAAGGCTGAGCAACAAGTGAAAGAACAGGTGACCGATGTTAATGACCTGATGAGGGCATATGCGGACGGGTTCAGGGATGATGACAGGCAGGAAATATCCATTGTTCCGATAACGGACAGAGACTTGCAGATACTTGTGAAAGAACTGGAAAAAGATTCTTCGAGTAAGATTGAGAAGCTGGTCTCGATCCTCTTCGAGCTTGTCTATCAGTCAGAAAAACAGACTGATGTGGACGCGACTTTTCAGTTCCTCAAAAATGCAACCCAATTTTGCATGCGGCACGGGGATATAGCGCTGGTTAACCAGATCATGAAACGCACGAAGGATATTATGGAAGAGCCTTCGATCAAGGAGAGCGGGAAAAACTATTTGATGATGCTCTCTCAATACCTCGGGCATGAGGAGATAACAGGCTATCTTGCTGAAACGCTCGACAGCAGCATGGAGATAGACGCGAATGATTACGAAGAATTCGTCGGTTTTCTCGCTAAAAATGCTATTCAGCCGCTGATAAAATATCTCGCTGAGTTGAAGACGATTCGTGCCCGGAAGCACGTCATCGATGCGCTGATAATTCTCGGCAGGAAAGATATACAGATGATCGCAAAGGGCCTTGATGACCAGAGATGGTATCTGGTCAGGAATATTATTTACATCCTTAGGAAAATAGCTGATAAGAGGTCAACCGAATATCTCCTGAGGACGGTGAGGCACAATGATATCAGGGTCAGAAAAGAGGGGATCAAAGCGCTCGGTGAACTGGGCGGACGCGATGTCATACAGACCCTCAGAGAGTGTCTTGATGATCCAGATGCGGAGGTCAGGCTTACGGCAGCCAAGGCATTCGGCACAATAGGATCAGAAGTAGCAAAAAAAATCATTCTCGATAAAATATCGAATAAGATGTTTAAGGATAAGGATTTTGATGAAAAGAAGGAAGTATATGAAGTCCTGTTGCGGTGGAAGGATCAGTCAGTATTCGATTTTCTTATGACAGCCCTCAGGAAGAAAACACTCTTCGGCAGGGCCAAGAACGATGAAAACAGGGCGTGCGCAGCATTCTGCCTCGGCCTTCTGGGAAACAAAGACGCACTTCCCGAGCTCCGGTCTTTGACGGAATCAAACAATAAACTTCTGAAAGATTTTGCTCATGCTGCCATCAGGAAACTTGAACATGATCAGTAAAGAAGAGAAAGAAATTCATAAGAATGCGCAGGATATCATCAACCAGCTTTCCGTAATTCTGAGGAATGCACAAATCCACAATCCCGGTAATATTGCTGTTACTACAGCAATCGAAAGGTTTCTTTCATTGATCAACCATCTGACGCATGTAGAAAAGTCCCTTGCTCTTGAGTTGGTAGGAGAGTACTTCTATTGCGACGATGTGCGGGTCCGCTACTCTCTTGAACATCTCCTGAACTTCGACTATCTCGTAAGAGAATTCAAAAAGCGGGAGATTGGAAAGATTGTATTTTCTCATGGTGTCAGACCTGAGGATGTCCAGGTTTTTTTGAAGGCATTTATCGCAGCAGGTTTCTCACATGATCCCTACGACACAATATCCGGGATGATGTCCAACGTGGAGAAGATTCATGTAGCTATCTTAAAAAAGATCAAGGATGGAGAAAGGGAAGACGCTCGAAAGGTTATAAAAAAAGTCTACTATAACGCCGTCTCTTTTTCCAAAGGAGTAATGACAAAGATCAAAGCAGGAGAGAAGGTTAACATCAAAAAAGCGAAACGAATCGTTGAGTCCATGGTTGACCATCTGCTTGAGGAGGAAAATCTTCTGATCGGGATGACTGCAATAAAGGATTATGATGAATATACCTATCATCATTCAGTCAATGTGAGCATTTTCTCCGTAGCGCTCGGTCAGAGACTTGGAATGAACAAAAAAATGATGACGGAATTGGGCCTTGTTGCCCTGTTTCATGATATCGGCAAGATCGAGATACCAAACGAGATCCTCAACAAAACAACGAGTCTTACGGAAGATGAATGGAGGATAATGAAAAGGCATCCGGTGTGGGGCGTGAGGGCTTTATTGACATTGAGAGGTCTGGACCAAACTGCCATACGATCTTCAATCGTTGCCTTTGAACATCATATGAATTATGATTTTACCGGCTATCCAAGAGTCAGACAATACGCAGAACTTGACTTGTATTCAAGGATCGTAAGTGTCGTTGATCAGTATGATGCAATGACTTCTGCACGGGTATATTCAAGGATTCCCTTAGCCCCTGATAAGGCTTTGAGCATCATGATGGAAAGAGCAGGCAAACAACTCGATCCCCTTTTATTCAAAATATTTACCAATATGGTAGGGGTCTTTCCCATAGGGTCGCTCGTGATGCTCGATACAAAAGAGTTAGGTCTTGTGTATGAAAGCGACATAGTCTTTCCTGACAGACCACGGGTTATGATTATTGTTGATCGTAAGGGTGAGAGATTGTTGAAAGGGCCGGTCGTGAATCTTACGGAAAAAGATGAAAACGGGATCTATCACCGGACTATCAAAATAACCCTTGACCCGAATAAATATAAAATTAACCTCGCAGAATACCTGCTGTAAAGACTGTAGCGGAATTGTTTTTGAGCAAAATT
>JALHSV010000044.1 GCA_022865525.1 Thermodesulfovibrionales bacterium | reverse complement strand
GAGGTTTAAAATCACAGGCACAAAAAAGGGGATGCTGGAAAATCCAGCATCCCCTTTCATTCTGCAATGCATATTTCTACGTATCTTCCAAATTTACTGCTCCTTGAGTGTCACTGAACCACTCGGACAGACACTGACGCATGTTTCACACCCTTCGCACAGATCTGCCTGATAAGGGTCTGCTTTACTGTCTTTCATCTGAAAGACACCAACCGGACAGTTGTTCACGCATTCTTCACAGCCTTCACATTTTTCTCCATCCACGGCAACTATGAACGTGCCCAAAACTTTTCACCTCCTTACATAGATTACCAAATCGGTTTTTTTATGTAACTTTTATTAAAAATTTCTGTAACTTCGTATGCTTTAAGGCTGCTCTCTATTCGGCTTTAATCTGCCTCTCACCGTACTTATCGAAGACAACTTCTTCCTTGACCGAGATGGCTATCTTGTAAAGAATCGTCAGCACCAGGAATCCGATTGCCCATACAGCCATCGTGATCATCGCTTCAGGGAGCGTCGGCCAATACTCGGTTATTCTTTCAAAAGGATTTGGTACAAAGCCTCCGACAACAAGTCCAAACCCCTTATCTATCCATAAGGAAAAGAACGTTGCAACGCAGGCAACGGCCAGTAAGCTCTCGTTCTTCCGTATCTGCGGGAAAACCAGCATAAAAACTGCAATAGCTGCAAGGATACTCGAAACCCACATGATAGGAACAAGCTGGTTATAACCGTGCAGACCAGCGTAGAGATAAACAAAGGAATGCATGTGTCCGGGTATCTGACTATAAAAAGCGGTAAAGAGTTCGAGACCGAGGAAGAATACGTTTATCAGCATACAATACGTAACGATCTTTCCTAACGATTGTATCGCTTCCTTACCGGGATCGAATTTTGTATATTTTCTTACTATCAATGCCAAGATTATGAGAAGTGAAGGGCCAGCTGCAAATGCCGATGCCAGGAATCGGGCAGCCAGAATTGCTGTCAACCAGAAATGCCTTCCAGGAATACCGGCGTAAAGGAATGCTGTAACAGTATGAATGGAAGGGGCCCAGGCTATCGAAAGATAAATAATCGGTTTTACCCATTTGGGAGGCGCTACTTCCTTGCGTTCGGCACTTAATACTGTCCATCCGATTAAAAGATTGAGCATCAGGTATCCGCTTAAGACAAGCATGTCATAGAACATTACAGAATTGGGAGTCGGATGAAGGATGACATTCAGAACGCGGAGCGGCTGTCCCAGATCAACAAAAATAAAGAGCATGCACATGATGACCGCCGCAATCGCCAGGAATTCACCCAATATGGTGAGTCGTGCAAACTTCTTGTAATTGTGGAGATAATAGGGCAGGACAACCATCACACCTGAAGCTGCCACTCCGACCAGGAAGGTAAACTGTCCGATGTATAAGCCCCACGAGACGTCCCTGCTCATGCCGGTGACACCCAACCCATATTTAAACTGATAGAGATACGCCAACATTCCTGCTCCGATTATCGACAGCAAAAAGAATACCCATATCCAGTATCTTCGACTTCCGTATATCGCGTTTTCAAGCATTATTCCCTCCTAAAGGACGTAATACACGCTCGGCCCGGTTCCAAGTTCGGGTTTGCGTCTGATGCTGAACCGTTCACTGAGAATTTTCCTGACCTCGGAATTCGGATCTTCAAGGTCACCAAAGATTAATCCCGGCGTCGTACCTTTCTTCACAGCAACCTCCTTGGCTGCTTCAACGCAAGCCGGTTCAAGACCTTTCGCCAGCCTTTCATAACATAACGTACATTTCTCGACGACACCCTTCATCCGTGTCGGAAATTCGCGGTTTTGCTTCGATTCATTGATATGAGGCCTGGGATCCTTGTAATTGAAACTTCTGGCGCCATACGGACAGCCTGCCATACAGAATCTGCAGCCGATGCACCGGTGCATGTCCATCATGACGATGCCGTCGCTCTCCCTCTTGAATGTTGCTTTCGTTGGACACACTCTTACACATGGAGGATTCGCACAGTGGTTACAGAGGATGAGGAAAGGCATATGTTTCACTTTTTCTGCGAGGTATTCATCTTCGTTTCCGGGGAATGCGTGCTCATATGTCTCAGGCCACATCCACTTGATCTCATGTTTAGGATTATCAGAACCGGCGGGAACGTTATGCACACGATGACATGCATCAATACATTTCTGATAATCTTCCGGTGCTTTAAATTTGCTCATGTCAACAACCATCGCCCATCTCTTGGCAGTCAGAGCAGCAGGATTCGATTTGATCTGAGAGGCCTCAAG
>JALHSV010000043.1 GCA_022865525.1 Thermodesulfovibrionales bacterium | reverse complement strand
TTGACCGGCAACGACAGAAACAACAGAAAAAGCAAGGAAATACATGAAGATTAAGAATCGGGTTGTTTCTTTTTTCAATACTATGCTGCGACGGAATACCTGTGGGAGTCTCTCCTCAAACTCGAAGAATACAAGCCAGGGATCGAGGGCAAACCTTTTGTGAGGAAGATGCACCGCAATAGAAGCTTATGACGGGCAATAAGCTGTTATCAGAGAAAAACGTTCTTATTACCGGAGCCGGAAAGAATATCGGCAGAAGCATTGCCATTGCAATGGCCGAGCAGGGTGCACATATATTTTTCACCGATATTCATGCGGAACACTGCGAGAAATTTGAGAAGGAACTCCAGAGGTATACAGGTAAGGTGAAAGGCTTTCTGTCTGACATATCGAAGACCGAAGATATTGACTCTCTCCACCAACAGCTAAAAAAAGAAAATATTCATATTGATGTCCTTGTGCACAATGCAGGCGTTCAGTTCGAGACGAAGCATATAGAAGATCTTGATATGGGAGATCTGTATAAAGTGTTTCATACGAATGTGTTCGGGCCGCTCTATCTCACAAAACGCATCTCACATATGATGGTGTCAGACAATATCCCCGGCTGCATCTTGTTCATTACTTCAATACACCAGTCAGTTCCCTCAGAGTGGATAAGCTATAGCTCGTCGAAGGCTGCCCTAAGAATGATTATCAAGGAACTGGCAATGGACCTGGCGAAACATGGTATCAGGGTAAACGGCATAGCCCCTGGCTGGGTGGCTGAGGACGAGCATGGTAACACGCGCAACTTCAGCTATGCGCCGCTGTACGGGAGTTCAATCAATCCTTGTTATATCGGAAGGGCTGCTGTGTACCTCTCTTCTGAATACTTCTCAAAATTTACGACAGGCACAGTGATAACTGTCGATGCCGGTCTGTCCCTGCATTCGTATCTTACCCTGCATGACAGATGAGGCATTTCATGAGCACGCCTCTGCCAGGGAATAAACCTTTCGTCAGCATTATCGTAACAAGCTATAACTACGAAAAATTTCTGCAAGATGCTATTGAAAGTGCACTGAACCAATCATACAGAAATGTCGAAGTTATTATCGTTGACGATGGTTCTACAGATAATTCACGGAAGATTATCGCGTCTTATGCTGACAGGGTCATTCCTATTCTTAAAGAAAACGGCGGTCAGGGTTCTGCCTTCAATGCAGGGTTTGCTGCCAGTCGAGGGGATATTGTTATTTTTCTTGATTCCGATGACAAGTTATTTCCGGACTCCGCTGAAATGGTCGTCAATGCCTGGCGGAACGACATTTCCAAACTGCATTACAGCCTTCAGGGATTGGATGCCCGTGGAACCCCGCTGGATTACTTCATCCCTCATCACAGACAAACCCTCCCGTCTGGCGACCTGAGGGGATTAATTTTAAAGCAGGGAGTGTATCGCACGACACCGACAACGGGAAATGCATTTGGAAGGCCGTTCCTTGAATCTGTACTCCCCATGCCGGAGAGCGAGTGGTGTCTCTGTCCCGATGCCTACTTCCACGCGCAGGCTCCTTTCTATGGTACTATTGCTGCGATCAATAGGCCCCTCGGATATTACAGGGTTCATAGTGCAAATGCCTCTGCAGCGATCAGGAAGAAGTCTGCTGAAGAGAGGCTGATCGAAGAGATTCAGTTCAGGGATCAATGCGAGACATTGATCAGAAAGACCGCAGAAAAAATGCAGTTAACGGCGGATTTCGATAATACTGTTATGATTGTGCGAAAACTCACACTCTTACTCATCAGCCCAGAGCACGATCTGGTCAACAATGAACGCATCATAGCACTCGCCCTGCGGGGACTTCGTGCGATATGCAAAGAGTCTGAAATTTCGTGGAAGAAAAAAGCTGCTGTGGGAACCTTTTTAGGGCTATTCCCTTTTTTGCCACGGAGGCTGGCAAAGCGCGTGGCCTTCTGGTATCTCTACCCGGAGACCAGAACTGCTTTTATCAACCGATTTGATAGAACATGAAGGACTCAGCAGTCATGGAAGATGATGAATAGTATTTGTTCACGCAGAAAGAGAAGCAATGTATGGCCGACGAGGGAACAGGAACTGCTCCTGCGGGCCGCCCTCCTTCAGGGAAGAGATGCCCTTGAAGCGTGGGATGCATGGAAATCACATGCGGATATCGACCGTCTGGAACCCGGAGCATACCGGCTTTTGCCCCTGCTGTATCAGAATTTAAAAAGACATGCTGTGCATCATCCTCACATGAATATCTTCAGGGGAGTGTACCGTAAAACCTGGTATGAGAATCAGATGCTGTTTCATACAATCGCCTCACTGCTGAGATCATTTCATGGTGCGGGGATTGCGGTGATGGTCCTGAAGGGAGCTGCGCTCACGCTGCTCTGTTATAAGGATTACGGAATTCGGCCGATGAACGATATTGATATCCTCGTGCGTCCCGAACATGCTGTAAGGGCGGTGCATTTATTGAAAGAACTGGGGTGGTTACCAATTGATTTCATGCCCACCGAGGAGTATATGTCGGTCAGCTATTCTCACGGGTTTCGAAATAACGCCGGGCAGGAATGTGATCTGCACTGGCATGTACTTTCACAATGCAGGAAAGCACACGATGATGATGTTTTCTGGCAGGATGCAGATGAAGTGAAAATTCATGATGCCACTGCGTATGTCCTGAATCCAACCGATCAGTTGCTGCATGTATGCATTCATGGAGCACGATGGAACATAACCCCGCCGATCCGGTGGATCGCTGATGCAATAACTATTCTGAACAATCATTCTGCTGTCATTGATTGGGACCGGCTGATTCTTCAGGCTGACAGGCTGCGCCTGATCCTCCCACTGCGTGATACCCTGAATTATCTCAAGACGCAATTCAATGCGCCGATTGATGGCGAATTCCTGCATTCAATCAATACCCTGGCCGTACCGCAGATCGAGCGCATTGAAC
>JALHSV010000383.1 GCA_022865525.1 Thermodesulfovibrionales bacterium | reverse complement strand
CTTCCTGCTATACGTAACAAAACCTGCTTTTTCTTATGTTTTCAATTAGTTAATAATGCTATCCGTTATCACCATTTTACCTTTTTCAGGAACATTTTCATGTATTGGCAGAGTTCTCTGCAAGACAACATTGATGGCTTTATAGTAATCCCTTTGTACTTTAAGATTGGAAACCTTACAATAGCACTGGGTTGTGGTAATCTTGCTGTGACCCAGCAGATCCTGAATGGTGACAAGAGCAGCATCTGCATTTAACAACTGCGTTGCCATGGTGTGCCTTAAGTGATGACAGGATACCTGTATCCCTGTCTTCTGTGAATAGTATTCAATTCTCTTTTGAATCCCGCGCACTGATATCGGCTTCCCTTTCAGCGGTCCCTTCTGCACTAAGAACACTCTTTTCTCTTTAGCCCATTTGCGTTTCTGCATATACGACTGCAAGACACTCAGAGCGTCCTCGCTGAGATAGACAACCCTGTCCTTGTTGCCCTTTCCATTGAAGACATAAAGCTGTCTGCTGCGATAATCTATCGCATCTGCTGTTAGCCTTGCAACCTCTTCAACACGCAGGCCGCATCTGAGCATCAGCATGAACATGGCCTTATCTCTGGTGTCGTTAATTTCTTTGAAGAGTGTTGTGACCTGTTCGTTCCTGAGATGTTTAGGCAGTGGGTTGGGTAGTCGCAGCCTGTAATGTGTTCTTACCGGATTAATAATCGGCATTCTGTCATCTTCTATCAGATATTCGTAAAAGGCATGGATGCAACTGAAATGACAGTTGATGGTCTTCGGTTTCTTTCTATGCCTCAATAGATGGTCCATATACGCGTCGGTTTCCTTGATGGTCGCCTCCTCTATAGGAATCTGCAGCCAGCTGCTAAAGTGACCGAGGATGTTGATATAGTTTTTTACAGTATGAGCCGAACAGTTCCTTCGCTTCAGGAATCTGCGATACCTGCCAATTGCATCAGTAAGCTCCATGAATGCCTCCCTGCTCGATGATTTCCATAGCTCGGAAGTATTCCTCTTCACGGCTCTTATCGGTAAGACGGCCATACCGCCGGGTTATTTCTATGTCGTGATGACCCATGAGCACTTGCAGACACTCCAGGCGCATGCCGGCATTGAGCAGTTCGCTTGCAAAGGTGTGCCGAAGACTGTGGATTGTGTAGCCTTTGTGTTGAAGCCCCGCTTCCCTCAAATATCGTATAAAGATATTCCGGGCCGAAGTGTAACACAAGCCATTCCTTAAGCCGGGAAAGAGATATTCTTTTGTCGGTTCTCTCTTAGGGAGCCAAAGTTTTATGGCCATCAGAGCATCATCGCTGAGATAGACCACCCGTCCAAGACAGTTCTTTTCGCCCTCATAAATATGTATCTTCCTCTCCTGGACATCAAGATCTATCATCTTTAAGTCAATCACTTCACCTATTCTCATGCCCGTTCGTAAGAGCACGAGGATCAGGGCACGGTCGCGACTGTCCTTAATGACATCGAGTATCTTTCTTATATCGCCGGGTGCAATAGCCCTCGGCAGAAATTCGGGAACCTTCAGTTTGATTTTACGTTTAAGAATGCGTCCGTCAATAATATCCTGATCAAACAAAAACCTCAGAAAAGCCCATAATTGCTTAACCCGTGTCACGATCGTTGTGATTTTGAGCCCTCTGTTCTGCTCGTGTTCTACAAATGCCTCAACATCACCGCTGACAATCTCTTGTAGTTGGTTCTTACCAAGGCCTGCATAGAAAAGGAGAAAAGAACTCACAGCAATGAAGCTGCCATTAAGAGTGCTTGGCTTGTGATTCATTCTCCACTTATAGCGCATGTAATTTTCAAAATGCTCGCTGCTGGGAAGATCCAATATGAAGATCCTTTTAAGAATATGATCAATAGGAGAGTCTGCTACTTTAG
>JALHSV010000382.1 GCA_022865525.1 Thermodesulfovibrionales bacterium | reverse complement strand
TATGTTTCCGGTCTCTTGCGTATGGCACTGACATGAATTCCGGCCTTATGTGCAAAGGCGCTGTCTCCGACAAATGGTTGCCGTTTAAAATGCCTCGTATTTGCTATCTCATTGACAAATCGCGCCACATCTCTCAGCCTTTTCAATTGCTCCGGTCTGATGCATTGCATCCCAAGTTTGATCTGGAGATCGGGAATCACCGAACAGATGTTCGCATTACCGCACCGCTCACCAAGACCATTAATCGTTCCCTGCACATGTGAAGCACCGTTCACCACTGCAACAACGGAATTGGCAACAGCGCAATCGGAATCATTATGCGCATGAATCCCGAGAGGAGTCTGGATAACCTTGATGATTGCATCAAATATCATTTGTATGTCACCGGGAAGTGAGCCACCGTTTGTATCACAGGGAATAATGCAGTCAGCTCCGGCATTCTGGGCCGCCATGAGGCACTTTAGCGCATATTTTGGATTATCCTTATAACCGTCAAAAAAGTGCTCTGCATCAAAGAAAACTGTTTCAACATGTTTTTTTAGATAGGCTACAGAGTTATAGATGATATCAAGGTTCTCCTGCAGTGATATCTTCAGTGCCTCTCTCACATGGAAATCCCAGGTCTTTCCGAAAATCGTGATGAGCTGGACATCCGCTTCAAGCAGTGATTTAAACATTGCATCGTCGCTCACTTTATGTTTCGGCCTGTGCGTGCTGCCAAAGGCGACGATCCTCGATGTGCCGAGCTTCAGTTTTTTAACCTTCTTGAAATATTCCAGATCCCTTGGATTTGAGCCTGGCCATCCCCCTTCAATATAGTGAATGCCCAGTTCGTCCAGCTTTTCGGAAATGCGGATTTTATCCTCGACAGAAAACGAAATGCCTTCTGTCTGAGCGCCATCCCGTAACGTGGTATCGTATATTTCTATCCTGCGCATGGTCTTTGAATTATTGAAATCAAAGGGGTAATGTTATCCCTTTGATTTCCCCCTGCCTTTTTTACCCTCTCCAAGATCAAAGGCATCATGCAGAACTCTGACCGCAAGCTCGGTATACTTGGAATCAATGATACAGGAGACCTTGATCTCCGATGTGCTTATCATCATAATGTTGATGCGGTGCTGAGCGAGTGTTCCAAACATTTTGGCAGCGACGCCTGAATGGGTCCTCATACCTACACCAACAACTGAAATCTTCGCGATATCGTCCCGCAACTTGACATCTTGTGCTCCAAGTTCGGAAACAATCTCCTCGGTAATTTTCAGTGCCTTTCTATTGTCGGACTTCGGAACGGTAAAGGAAATATCGGTCTCTTTCCCGTCACTGCTGATATTCTGCACAATCATATCGACAACGATATGTGCACCGGCAATCGCTTGAAAAAGCTTTGCTGCGACACCCGGCTTGTCGGGAACTGATGTAACCGTTATCTTCGACTGATTTTTATCATAGGCAACACCTGATACAGCGACCTTTTCCATATCCCTATCCTCCTTCACAACGAGTGTGCCGGTATGGTCATTAAAACTTGATCTCACCACAACAGGAACATCATATTTTTTTGCGAATTCAACCGACCGTGTCTGCAGGACCTTTGCCCCGAGACTTGCAAGTTCAAGCATTTCATCATATGAAATCTTATCAAGTTTTCTTGCCTCGGGCACAATATTGGGGTCTGTCGTATATACCCCGTCAACATCCGTATAAATTTCGCAGAGATCAGCCTTCAGTGCTGCTGCAACTGCCACTGCTGTCAAATCAGACCCGCCTCTTCCGAGAGTCGTTACTTCGGAAGTCTCGGTTACCCCCTGGAAGCCGGCGATAACCGGTACGAATCCCTTTGCTAAAGCCTTTTTTACCATTTTCCCGGTAATCTTCTCGATCTTTGCTTTAGTATGGGCGTCGTCAGTGATAATCCCAACCTGCCTGCCTGTGAAGGAAAGAGCTTTGAATCCCAGATTACTTATAGCCATCGCTGTAAGGGCAGCGCTTATCCGTTCACCCGATGACAGCAGGAGATCCATTTCGCGTCCTTCCGGATTCAAGGCTATCTGATTCGCGAGACCGATGAGTTTATCCGTTTCGCCTGACATTGCAGAGACAATGACAACAACATCGTTTTTATCTTTTTTCGTCTTGGCCACACGTTCTGCGACAGCCTTTATTCTCTCGATACTGCCAACAGATGTGCCACCGTATTTCTGCACAATTATCATAAAGGCAAGATATTCTCCCCGCTCATAGCCATGGGTTCTCCTTCCCAGCGTAATGTTCTTTCATTATATCAGATTTTTTATGCAATGCGTGGAAGCTATCACATGAAGAAAAAGAGCTCTTGCCGATACAGCCGGCGTTCGTATGATAGAATAGATGCAGGAAAATGCATATCAGGCTTACATCAGGGAAGATC
>JALHSV010000381.1 GCA_022865525.1 Thermodesulfovibrionales bacterium | reverse complement strand
TGATCCTGAAATACGGGTAGAGGCCTTGGGAGATGAGCATCTTTGCTTTATTGAATTTAAGACACTTGGCGAATATGTCTGTTGATTTTTTTACAGCCATCTGTGAATCCTGTACCAATCCGCTGTCCATCGTATCCCTTCCTTCATTCCGACCTTAGGTACAAATCCGATTTCTTCCCGTGCCTTGCCGGCATCACATATCCAGTGCGTATGCCTGAAGTCCTTTATCCGGTCCCTGTTGATGATCCCCTGTTTATTGATCTTTTCGCTTATCGCTGCAAAAAAAGGCATAATGAATTTCGGAACTTTCACAGGCCTCGCTTTCACATGCAACATGGAGGAGATTTCCATGGCTATCTCATCACCTGTATAGATATTTCCATCACAGAGGAAATATGTGTTACCGATTGCTTTGCTGTTCTCCGCAGATAATAGTATACCCTGAACAAGGTCGTCAACATATAACAGAGAATAATAACATTTTCCAAGATCAAAGAAGAAACCTTTTTTAATCATCTGAAACATGACCAGCATGTCTTTATCCCGTGGTCCATAGACGGCAGGAGGTCTCAGGATGGTAACGGGTATGCTATCCCGATATTTCAGGACAGCTCTTTCCCCCTCGAGTTTGCTTTTCCCATAATCTGAGACAGGTGAAGGAAGAGCATCTTCACGCAAAGGAGTGCCGTTTTTGCTCGGACCAACTGCAGCGAGACTGCTCACATAGATGAATCGTTTCACTGACGGGTTTCTCTCTGCAACCGCCTTCACAAGATTTTCCGTACCACGGGCATTGACCCGGAAAAAATCAACCGGCGAACAGGATTTTGTCAATCCTGCGAGATGAAAGATGTAATCAAAATTATCAAGAAATTCAAGGAGAGATTCCCTGACCGTGCAGTCTCCCTTAACGAAGGTGAGATCCAGATTCTCAATCCATGTATTCTTGGAAGTCTTTCGCGACAAACACGTAACGTCATACCCACGTCTGATGAGCTCCTCACATAAGTGACTTCCTATGAATCCGGTAGCTCCTGTTACAAGAGCCTTCATAAAAATAGTTAATGGCTCATTGACTCAAGCCGTGCTATGCGCTCCTCGATTGGGGGATGGGTACTGAAGAGTTTTACGATTCCACCACCTGAGAATGGATTGACAATAAACATATGAGATGTTGCGGGGTTTGCATGCATGGGTATTTTCTGGGATGCCATATGGAGCTTCCTCAGTGCGCCTGCGAGATATCGCGGGTTTCCCGCAATCTCTGCTCCGCCTGAATCAGCAGCATATTCCCTTGACCGCGAGATGGCCATCTGTATAATCATGGCAGCGATGGGTCCGACGATCATCATCACGAAGGCAGCTATGGGGCTTCCTCCATCATCATCGTCTCCCCTGTGGCCGCCGAAAATCATCGCCCACTGTGCCATCTGGGCAAGATAACTGATTGCACCTGCGATTGTAGCTGCAATCGTGCTGATGAGAATATCCCTGTTCTTGATGTGGGAAAGTTCGTGGCCGATAACACCCTGAAGCTCCTCACGGGTCAATATGCGCATGATCCCGGTTGTGACGGCGACCGCTGCATGAGTTGGATTCCTACCGGTAGCAAATGCATTCGGCTGCTCCTGATCCATCATGTAAACTTTAGGCATCGGCATTCCGGCCTTCTGCACAAGACTTCTGACGATGCTGTACAGATCCGGAGCTTCTGCCTCTGTGACCTGTTTTGCCCTGTACATCCTGAGTACGATCTTGTCACTGAACCAGTAGGAGATGAAATTTATTCCCAATGCAAAGATTAACGCTATTGTCATGCCCTGCTTGCCGCCCAATGCACCGCCTGCCCAAACAAGCACAAGGGTTAACGTAACAAGCAAAAAAAGTGTTTTTATATTGTTCATTCTTATTACCTCCTTCAGTTAAGCGTTACTTTTATGCTATCTGAAAAAAAAAGAAAGATGCAAGTGGCTATCTTGATCCGTACGCATGAAGTCCTGAAAGAAGCAGGTTAACGCCGAGATAGGTAAATATCACAGCCATGAAACCCATAACCGCAACGATTGCAACCTTTTTCCCTTTCCACCCCCGTATCATCCTGCTATGCAGATAGAATGCATAAATAAACCAGGTGATCAATGACCAGGTCTCCTTCGGATCCCAACTCCAGTAAACACCCCATGCCTGGTCAGCCCAAATAGCACCGAAGATCAGCCCGCCGAGAGTGAAAATGGGGAAACCAACGGCGATACTCCTATAGGTGATCTCATCGAGCATATCGGGAGTGACGTTGAATTTCGTTATCACGGTTCTGAGAATATAACCGTACCTCCAGACGAGTACGAGAGCGGCTATGGCCAGAACATAGCTTATTATGTTTATCACGGAAGAGGAATGGAGAAATGAGGTCCTGAAGAGATAGCTGTGAATAAATATCTCCGGTCTCACTTTCACTTTAAAGGTGAAGAAATCGATACCCATTGAGACCAAAAGGACAGCGAACAGTCCTAACGTAATTGTCCAGAAGATATATGCTGACTCGCTCCTTTTCTCTGTCGTCGTGATCAGGTACATGAGCCCGGTACTGAAAGACATTGAAAATGCAGCGTAGGCAATAAAACTCATCGTGACATGTGCAAGAAGCCAGTTGCTCTTCAGTGCAGGGACGAGCGGCTGAATCTCTTTTGAGACCCCGGTCAAATCAATAAAGGCTAATGCCAACCCCGCGATGGGTGTAATAAATGCTCCGAACGAACGGTTTTTAAACTTGAATTCGATGATAAGATATCCCAAAATAAGGCACCAGACAAAAAATACCATTGATTCGTAAAGGTTGGTTAGAGGCGCGGAACGAAGAAAACCCATACCGCTTAAATCCGCAAATTCCTTCCATCTCATTATTATTGCGAACGTCTGCGATATAAATCCAATTATGGTTATTCCTGTGGCTATGACACCGATCTGTGATTTCTTGAATGCCACATAGGTGAAATATACCATCATGGCGGAAATATAAGCCATGGTCGATAATCCAAAAAAAAGGGAACTGTCCATCTATTTTCCTCCTTCCTGTTGTTTCCCGAGGATGGAGAGTATTTTGTCTATCTTGCGCTCAAACGCAGCCCTGTTTTTATTTGCGGTCGCCCCGATAATTACCCGTGACGTATTTTTCTCTTCGACTACTTTAATCCACAGCCTCCGGTGGCTCATGAAGAATGCTATGAAAAGGCCTAAACTCATGGAGATGCACCCAAAGTATACAACCCACACGCCGGGATCTTTTCTCACCTGAAGACCGGTGAACTCTACTCCCCAGTAATCAATAAACTCAACCCTGCTTCCGTCAGGAAGTTGCCATGTTTCGGGATGTCTTTTGAGTATCCAGCCGGAGAAAGGATTTTTCCCACCCTCGGAAAATTCAATGAAAACCGCAGGATTACTCATCTGGTTTGCATAGGTAGCGGCATGTCCATGCTCATCGATCCTCAGTGCAGGACTGAAGTCAATGATTTTTGCGGTGAGGGCGGTTCCGGATACCTGAAAAGACTCTCCAAGTCTCGGGTTGACTGTTGTGCTCTTTCCGTCCCGTGAGATCGTGTTGAATACAAATATGCCCTGACCGAGACTGCCGGGTACAATGCCATAGCTGGACTGATAAAATGTGATTCCCTCGTAGGTGAGGGGATCGTTGACTGCGATCGACTTTCTGAGAATTTCCCTGCCATTTTTGATAACGGTGAGCCAGCTTCTGTATTCCTTCGGCATGTCTGACCTGCCGTAAAAATCAACGTTGAAATTATCACAGCGTATCTCAAAACCAAAAGGCACTTCCCTGTCGGTGCCCGATAAAGCAACATTTGAAACATCTCCTTCTGGAAGGTTCAGATATCCCTTGAATCCGAAACGGATTCCGATCATGGCACCGATCAATATGATGAGAATACTGAAATGCGTTATAAATACACCAAGCCTGCTGTATTTGCCTCGCTGGGCATAGAACATCCAGTCTTTTTCTTCCTGAACCTCACCGGCATGAAACCGTGCCTTCCTGAGTGCGGAAGCAACGGTATCCTTTACGGTATCCGGTTTGCCTTTGATCGTAATCTCTCTGCTGATAACAAATTTCCTGAGGTTTTCCTCAGGCAGGGGGCCGATTGGCTCATGGACGAGTTTCCATATCCTTGGCAACCTGTCGAGAGAACAGATGACAAGATTTACGGAAAACAGAACCAACAATCCCGTGAACCACCACGAATGGTACATATCCATAAAACCGAGTTTTTCAGACACCGTAAAGAGGGTCGGTGCAAGAAACTTGCCGAAAAGCCTGGTCAGGATCTCAAGGTTCCTTTCCGGGTCCCCTTTCTGTTCCAGGATGGTTCCAATAATAGAAGTAAGGGAAATCAGAGCAAAAATGACGATAGCAAGCTTGACTGAAGATAAGAAATCCCAGATTTTATCTGCAATTGTATTGTTTTTTTGCTGTTCCAAGCACGGTATCCTTTAAAGATAGTTATTTTAGAATTATTGAGATAAATAAGACAAGGAGTTTTCACGGACACATTATGATTAATTATAAAAGTGATGCTATAATTTGTAGTATGAAAGTTGTCACCGCCAAAGAAATGAGGGATATCGATGCGAAGACCGTTCAGGAATTCGGTATATCAAGTCTCGTGCTCATGGAAAGGGCAGGGCTCGCTGTTTCCCTCAGGATCAAAGAACTGTTTGGACGTAAAAAAATAGTCGTGATATCAGGAAGCGGAAACAATGGTGGTGACGGGCTGGTTACTGCACGACATCTCCACAATGAAGGATGGGATGTGAACGTTTTCCTGACATCAGCCCCCGGGGATTTAAGCAGAGACGCAAAGGTTCAGTATAAAGCGGCAGAAAAGTTCGGCGTATCGATTCAGCCGATTGAAGAGATTTTCGTTCATCATCCGTCGATCTTGAGCAGGCACGCATTAATTATTGATGCGATTCTCGGTACAGGCCTGAGCAAACCTGTCACCGGCGCCATAGCCGATGTTATCAGCCTGATCAATAAAACAGGACTTCCTGTTGTTGCCGTTGATATCCCATCAGGGGTTTCATCGGATAATGGACAGGCCATGGGAAATGCTGTTAAGGCCTCCTGTACCGTCACTTTTGGTCTACCGAAAAGAGGGCACCTTTTGTATCCCGGTGCTGCATTATCAGGGAGACTCTGTGTTGAAGATATCGGATTTCCTCACATGCTGATCACATCAGCAAACATGAATATTGAATATCCCGAAAAAGCATATGTATCAAGCCTGATTCCTGTGAGAGACAAGTATTCACACAAAGGCCATTACGGTCATGTACTTATTGTTGCCGGTTCACGGGGAAAGACAGGAGCTGCACGGATGGCGGCCAAGGCCTGTTTGCGAACTGGTGCCGGATTAGTTACCGTGGGCATTCCGGAGTCTCTTGCCGGGGTGTTCCAGTCATGCTTTACTGAGGAGATGACATTGGTCCTTCCTGATAAGGGAAACGGAATGCTCTCCTCCGGGGCATCTCAAGCAATTATCGATTTTATTCATAAGACAGCTCACGTATTGGCTATAGGCCCGGGGACGGGCGTCAGCAAAGATACAACAAAAATCCTGCAAGATATCATCAGGGAATCTTCATGCCCGATTGTTATCGATGCTGATGGGATAAATTCTCTCGGAGGAAAGAAAAAAATACTCCGGCATGCAAACGTTCCTCTCATTCTTACACCCCATCCGGGCGAGCTGGCAAAACTCCTGCATGATTCGGGTATGGAAACTTCTGATATTGAAAAGGACAGGATCAATACCTCGCTCTCCTTCGCGAAAGAGACCAATACCTATCTTGTGCTTAAGGGTGTCCCAACAGTCATTGCTGCGCCTGACGGAAGAGCTTTTATTAATGCAACAGGGAATCCGGGCATGGCTTCTGCCGGTACAGGAGACGTTCTTACCGGCATGATTTCGGGTTTTTTAGGCCAGAACAGGGATCCACTGCATGCATGTATTCTCGGCGTTTACCTGCATGGCCTTGCAGGGGATATTGCTGCATCGCAGAAAGGGCAGCATTCCCTGATAGCAACAGATATCATTGAGAGTATACCGGCTGCTTTCCATTCGCTGAAAGCGCAGGAGTAATGGTAAACGCCATGGATATCCTGATCCGGCCGGATATTTTCGATGGACAGGTTAAAGCTTTTTTCACCGGGAAATCATTAGGAGCAGACCGGGACAAGATCAGCAAGGTCCTTTCTATCGATAAAGATGATATTTATTTGCCTTTACAGAAACATTCAGATATCGTATGGTTGCTGAATGCAGACCGTACACCGGTGACAGCGGACGCAGTTATCACTCAGGCTAAGGGCATCCTGATTGGCGTCCAGGTGGCTGATTGTGTTCCTGCGCTGCTCCATGACAAAAAAAACTCGGTCGTAGGCGCTGTTCACGCAGGATGGAGGGGGACTTCACTCCAGATCATGAAGAAGACTATCCTGTTCCTTGTCGAACAGTTTGATTCGGATCCTCACGATATCAACGTGGCTTTCGGGCCAAGCATCAGAGGCAATTGTTATGCTGTCGGCACTGAAGTAAAAGATGCTGTTTTGAAAGCTACCGGACCCGGAGACTATGTAATACCAAGAGACGGTAAGTTTTGCATGGATCTCTCTTCGGCGAACATGCTTCAGGCTCTCTCGGCAGGTATTCCCCTGAAAAACATCTGGAGGTCGCACGAATGCACTTTTTGTAATCCCCGAGATTTTCATTCGTACCGGTATCATAAGGATTACGCAGGAAGACAGGGAGGATTTATTGGAATATTTTAAAATGCCCCTCATTATGAAACAATATAGTACGAAAGGTCCTGATGAAACATTTGAAATCGGGTATCGCTTGGGACAGTGCCTGAAGCCGGGGGATGTTGTCGGCCTGTATGGAGAATTAGGTTCAGGAAAGACAGTCCTGGTAAAAGGCATTGCCCGTGCATTCGGTATCAATGAAAGAGATATTACCAGTGCAAGTTTCACCATTATTACGCAGTATCAGACATCTCCTGCTTTTATTCATATTGATCTTTACAGGATAGAAAAAACTGAAGAATTAACCGAAATCGGCATCTATGAGCTGATTGGTGGTGACAGGATTGCGGTCATTGAGTGGGCTGAAAAGGCTGAAGCATGGTTACCGGAAGACATGATTGCTGTACACGTTCAATACACGGGAAAAAATGACAGAGAAATAACGATAGAGGGTTTGGATGAAAAAAATCGGGATAATATCTAAGACAGGCCAGGGTGAGTCATTAAAAATCTTGAAAGACCTTCTGCCGTGGCTCAGAAAGAAGGGATGTGAAGTCTATGTGGACTATGAGACCGCATCTGATTTGCATATTGATGGTTATCAGCGTTCGCAGATTCCGGCAATAACGGATTTCATTATCGTACTTGGGGGAGACGGCACTATGCTGAGCGTGGCACGGCTTGTTGGAGAAAAAAGCCTTCCGATACTCGGCGTCAATATCGGCGGACTCGGTTTTCTGACCGCTGTTCAGAAAGAGGAGATTTATGAGGTTCTCGAAAAAGTGATGAACGGACAATGCCCTGTGGAAGAGCGGATGATGCTGACCGCATGCGTCCTCAGACACGGTGAATGCATAGCAGAATACCTGGTTGTCAACGATGTGGTAGTCAATAAGGGAGCTTTAGCACGGATAATCGACCTCGAGACATATATTGATCATAATTACGTTGCAACGTTCAAGGCAGACGGCCTGATTGTCTCAACGCCAACCGGTTCAACGGCCTATGCACTTTCGGCAGGCGGACCGATTGTGTATCCGACGCTGAGCAGTATTGTCCTTGCACCGATATGTCCTCATACACTCACGAACAGACCGATAGTTCTGCCTGACAGCGTACACGTGGACATAGTCCTGAAATCAATGAATGAAGATGTTTTTCTGACCGTAGACGGCCAGGTCGGGTTTTCCCTCCGGCAAAACGATATCGTTCAGGTAAAGAAATCAGAGTTGAAGGCTCAGTTTTTCATTCCGTGCGAAAGGGATTATTTTGAGATCCTGAGGACAAAGTTGAAATGGGGAGAAAGATAATAAGAAGAATGAAGACATTGATTGTAAAATCCCTCCTTGCCTCCCTTTACCAAAGGGAGGGACTTTACCCCTCTTTGGTAAAGAGGGGTAAAGGGAGATTTTTTAATAATCATTTCTTATACATCGTTAAATGTGAACGATGGCAAATATAGTACAAGAAATTAAAAACGCGTTGGAGTTTTATCAGGCTCTGGGTTATGAACGGATGCCGATGCGGTTGAGAGCCGAGGGCAGGAGGCCGGTAATCGGGAACAAG
>JALHSV010000380.1 GCA_022865525.1 Thermodesulfovibrionales bacterium | reverse complement strand
AGACGGCATCATCCCTGTTCCCCTGAGTAAAAAAGGCCTTATAGCAAGGGGTTTTAATCAGTCCCTCCTGATTTCACACATTATAGCCAAGCATACAGGGATTACGCTTTGCATGGATTTTCTTTTCAAGACAAAGGACACGCCTCCCCAGATCGGCCTCTCTGCCCGGGAACGCCTCTCTAATCTCAAGAATGCTTTTGAAGTTCACGGTAACCTCAAGGACCTCCGGGTTTTGCTCGTTGATGACGTGATCACTACCGGGGCGACTGTAAGGGAGTGCTCGAAAATGCTCATGAAAGCTGGCGCACAAGAAGTTATTGTGCTCGCCCTCGCCCGGGCGCCATTGCTATAAAATTTCTGTATCAATGTCTTGGAACTAATTGCGCCGAAATTTGACAGGAAATATAGCAGCTCCGGTGGATATAATGAGGAAGACACGTTGCGAGCGAACTACTGCATATTAACCGGCTGATGAAAAAGTCAAAAAGCCTCAGAAATGTCATTCTGAATAGAGCGAAGAATCTCGGATTTTCAAGCCATTGAGACCCTTCGCTTCTCTCATGGTGACACAAAAGGGTCTTTTTCAGCAGCCTGTTAAGTGGCCTTACAAGTATTAGGCGCTCTTTTTATAATAGGAAGTGTACCAGTCGATAACTTGCCTTATCATTTTTTGATATGATGTACGATTTTTTTTTGCCTCTCCCTTGAAAAATTCAACACTCGATTTTTTCAGGGAAATTGTAACCTTCACATTTTCTTCTTTCAGCACCAACTTGTCCGGTGGGGGCAGGAAATCTTTCATGACTCTCAGTTTTCCCATCGGTTCATCAGTATACTTGATTTTGCTCTTCATAAATTCTCCTCCCTTTTCTCCAATACCCCGCACCATAAATGCGGATAACATCAGCCCTATAGATAAACCTCACGGTCATTATGCCTTCGCCGGCACAGCCAATACAGTAAAACCTTTCCTCTTCTATACTACTCCTCATAATAAATAGGGACCATCTGTGAACTACAGTGTAAAATACTATAATTTTATAAATAAGTTAACCGTCGTATAAACATAAATGAGCGTGTGCGAGGTGAAAATAAAATGACCAGAAGGCAGCAAGAGACTGTTCTTTGTCAAGTTTGCAAAGAGCAAAAGAAAATAAGCGAAGTACTGTCAGCAGAAATGATACGAGAACCTATCGTCGAGAGAATCAAGGCGACACATCCCGACTGGTCCTCAAAAGGTTTCATTTGCATTTCTGACCTAAATCGCTTCAGGACTGAGTATGTCCAGGATGTTATCAAAACAGATAAGGGTGAACTTTCGGCTTTAGAAGAACAAGTCGTAAGAAGCCTAACGGAGCAAGAACTCTTATCTAAGAACATTAATATTGAGTACGACCAGCAACGCAGCTTAGGGGAACGTATGGCAGACAAGCTTGCTGACTTTGGTGGAAGCTGGCGCTTTATAAGCATCTTCGGCGGAATACTGTTTCTGTGGATTGTTATAAACTCTGTCTTAATGATCTGGAAACCATTTGATCCATACCCTTTCATTTTTCTAAACCTGATCCTTTCATGTCTTGCTGCTATTCAAGCCCCCATCATTATGATGAGTCAAAATCGCCAAGAGGCGAGGGATCGCTTGCATGCAGAACAGGATTATCGTATAAATCTTAAAGCAGAATTGGAAATTCGTCATTTACATGAGAAAATAGACCATCTTCTCATGAATCAATGGCAAAGGCTTATGGAAATCCAGCAAATCCAGATGGAGTTGATGGATGAACTTACACATAAAAAACCTCAGGAACGTTCTAAGTAAAACCTGCTTGCGATTTACTATACGTAGTGAATTCGAATCATGCTATTTTCTCGGTAGGGGATACCTTCGAGAAAATTCCTTTTTAGTTCAGGGCGTACTATTCGTTGGTCAATCCTGTTCGCAATCCTTCCTGAAGCAGAGATTTTGTTATCAAGCCTTTTAATCGCAGATTACTCCCGCAAATGAACAGATTAGGCTTCAGATTAGGTAACTTGAGGTCTTCAATTTTTTAAGCATTTCGATATAATATTCTGCTACAATTCCCCAAAGTTTTAAAACTGTACAAATAAATATTCAATCACTAATTTTTAAAAGGAGGAAATTTATGTACACAGTAAATTT
>JALHSV010000379.1 GCA_022865525.1 Thermodesulfovibrionales bacterium | reverse complement strand
TCGCGTATCAACCAAAGCTATGATGCGGCCAAGCCGGAGATTTTTCAGGAAGACAACCGGCATCACAAAGGAAAACCATCGGTTTTCTTGACCGGTATGAAATTTTTCTCTGAAATACTGAAAAAGAACAACTCTTGGCTTGGAAGGAATGGTTGGCTCTTCAATGGGGTGCCCAGTTATCACAAGACCGAACGTCAGGATGTGGAGCATGGCCGTTCCAGGATGAACCTGATGAGTTATATCATCAAGATCTACCGCCGTATCAGCTATCTCAAGCGCCTCGAGGAGGAGTATAGAAGATCTGTTGTCAAACCTGATTTAACGAAAAAATATGTGATCCTGGCCTTGCATTACCAACCTGAGGCGACCACAGCTCCCCGGGCGGGTTTATTCACCGATCAACTGTACCTGATGGAATTGATGTCCAAGCATCTGCCTGAAGAATGGCTGATATTTGTAAAAGAGAATCCCAAGCAATTCAACCCCATTGCTGAAGGGAACACCGGACGTCCCTTGCGCTTTTACCGCGATGCCCGCAAGATCCCTCGGGTTTCGTTCGTTCCCATTGATTCAGATCCTTTTGCCCTGATCGATCAGGCCTTGGCTGTATTCTCCGTTGCCGGGACCATCGGCTGGGAAGGGATAGTACGGGGTAAACCTGTCGTCTGTTTTGGGCCGAGTTGGTATGAGCACTATACCTCCGGGGTCTTGCGGGTTCAGAATGGAGCCGATCTCGATGGCGTTCCCGCTTTCATCGAACGCTACCGCTACGATGAGCAGGCTTTGCATCGCTACCTCAAAACAATCGAAGAGCAGTCTCTTTGCGCGTATTTTCGCCGCGGACTCAAACAGGCACTAAATATCAGTGAGCAGGAATGTGTCGAGTCCCTGCAAACGGCCGTGGTGAACGGATTAGGGTTAGCAAAGAATCTTGAGAGTCGCTTAACTTGATCAACAATCCATGGATGGCAAAAAACAAGCCCTTGGTCGATGTCGGAGTTTATTACATTTCCACGGCCATCAATCAGGCCGTTCCCTTTCTTTTGCTTCCGGTGATCACGATGTATCTTCTCCCATCCGATTTCGGTTTCATCAACACATTCTCAGCCCTGCTGGTTCTTGCCACATCAGTATTCAACGGACTAAGCGTAACGATTAACAAAAGCTATTATTCAAAAAGCAGGGAATTCAACCGCTTGCTGATCGGCAATCTTTATCTGATACTCGCCATGGGCACGATCCTGATTTTTTTGCTTTCCTTGGCTTTGGTAATTGTATTTAATGTCAGTTTCATCCCCAAACCTTATTTTTTGGCTATCCCCTTAATCGCTTTTTTTTTTATGAGTCTGGAATTTTTGAAAAATTTGTTCAAAACGTCCAAGCGAACCGTGGCATTTGCCGTTCTCACCTTCTCAGAGGTCATGGTGAACGTTTCCATATCTTTGATCCTCGTCATTGGATTATCCTGGCATTGGCAGGGCCGGGTGGTGGGGATCATGCTATCCATGGTGATTTTCGGCCTCGTTGCCCTATTCTTCCTCATTATAAAAGAAAAGATAGTGTTCTCTTTCAAGGCTGAAGTGATCAGGGAGATTCTCAGAGTGGGATTGCCTTTCATCCCATTGGGACTGAGCGTCATGGTCATGCGCAGGAGCGGCGTACTTTTTATCGATTCTTCTCTCGGGAAAGTCGAGGCCGGGCTGTATGGCGTGGCCATGAGTCTCGCTACCGTTATCCTTTTCTTGTCGGTTCCCTTTATTAACACTTGGGTCCCTTATATTTACGAAAAATTGTCGCAAAGCTCCAGTTTAACCGCACTTTACCCGCTATACCATAAAATGTTACTGTTAAGTATCGGCACTTGTTTTCTAAGTCTTTTGTTTTCTCTTTTTTCCAATCAAGTACTGGACTTGATGACCACAAAAGCATTTTCTCAAGCGGCCCGTTTTATTCCCTGGCTGGCTTTCGGTTTTTGTATGTGGGTGATGACGGCACTATTGACGCCTTTTCTGGTTCATTTCAACAGGCAAAAGCTGATCGCCCTGATCGCCTCAGGAGGGGCTGTAGTCAATCTGAGCTTAAATTATTATCTCATTAGACGATATGGATCCATTGGAGCTGCCGTATCATTTTTTATCGCCAATTTGCTTTCCGCCCTGATCATGTTCGCGACCGTACGTCACATCGGCAAGTTGCCATTCCCCCCAAGTTTCAGGCTTCTATTGAATGAAGTCAAAGGGATATGCAAGTGAAGCCTGTAAAAGATATGAAAGCGGAGTGATTTGAACTATGGTTGAGCAAGGACTCTTAAATCTCTCCATTTATCGGGAACTCAGAAAACTGCTGCGCTCTTTTCCCTTCTCCTGGTCAGATATCCAGAGAGACCGATTTGAACAAGTCAAGGTGTTGCTTAACTACTGCTATGAGTCTTTCGATTTTTACCGTAAGCGTTTCGATAGGGTAGGATTCAGACCCGAACAGATGCGCTCTATTGAGGAAATGCAGATCCTTCCCTGTTTGACCAAGGAGGAATACCGGGATTTTACCGGCGAATTGGTCAACGCCGATCCCCGGCGTTATGCGAACTGGTATCAAGACGGAACCAGTGGCAGTACCGGGCTGCCTTTGAAGATCTACCGGAATCGCCGCGAACGGGCCTATATGCTGGCCAAGTATCTGCGGGCCTTGTTTCTCAACGGCTATCGTTATCGTGATCTGACCTTTTGCTTGCCGTCTCCTCATCGCCTGAGCGAATCCGATTCCGTTTTGCAGCGTTTCGGTTTTTTACGGCGCATCTGCGTGCCCTACACAGCGAAGGTTGAACAGATAGTCGATGGCTATCGTCAACAAGAAGTGGATTTCCTCTACGCCAACCGCTCTCATCTTGTGCTGATGGCCGAATACATAAAGAAGCACGGGATTGATATCGTGCAGCCCCGGTTGGTATGCAGCAGCGGCGAAATGATGGACGAGCCGTCCAGGAAGTTGATCGAGGAGATCTTCGGAGCAGGTCGATTGTTCGAAGTGTACGGCGCGGTTGAATTCAACAATCTCGCTTTCCAATTGCTCGGACAGCCCGGCTTTCATTTCAATCATGACACCAACATCATCGAACTGGAGGATGATAAGGGCCGGATCAATCGTAAAGCCGGTCGCTGCCTGATCACTGATCTCCATATTCGCTCTTTCCCCCTGATCCGTTACCGTCTTGATGATTGGATCGAAATGGAAGAGGGGGAAGACGCACCCATGATCAGGAAAATCATCGGGCGCTGTGACGACTGGTTTATCCTGCCCAATGGGGATAAAAAACCGTTTCATTCAGTCTATGAGATCATGGATAAGGAGAAAGGGGTGCGTAGGTTTCGCTTCATTCAGCAAGCCGTTGATGAGATTGACGTACAATTGGTAACCGATGAGCAAACAGACCGCGCGGCCATTGAACGCCGTCTTTTGGCTGCCTTCAATTCCGAGTTTTCACATGGCGTCCAATTTCGTTTTCATTATTTCGACGACTTGCCGGTTGACGACAACAGTAAGTTGAGGATGGTTGTCTCGAAGGTAGAGAGAAGTAAGCCGTCATGAACAACAAGAAGAGAGTTGTGATCGTCGGCGGCAAGGGCAGTGGGGAAATGGCCGCCTCGGTCTTTGAAGCGGTGAACGGAGTCACGAACGAATGGGAGATTGCAGGTTTTCTCAGTGATATCAAGCAACCGGGCGAGGTCCTTGGAAAATATCCGGTCCTGGGCGGCACGGATCAAATCGCGGATTTTGTTCGCAAGGACTATTTCATTCACTATACCCTGCACTGCACCAGCAAGGATAAGTTCGCGCGGGTCGCGAAATTCAAGAAGCTCGGCATACCTCTGGAGGCGCTCGCTTCGGCGGTTCATCCCCGGGCCTGCCTGGATCCCTCGACCAAACTGGGCCATGGCGTCCTGATCTCGCCCCTGGCAACCACCTCGGTCAGGGTCGAGATCGGAAACTTCGTCCACGCCTATCCGCATAGCTATATCGCCCATGAAGCGGTGGTCGGCGATTTTGTCACCCTGACCGCCCATGCCATTGTCGGGGCCAGAGTCAGTGTAGGAGAGGGCGCCCAGCTCGGGCTCAACTCCGCCATCCGGGAGGATATCCGCATCGGTCGATATGCCATCGTGGGCATGGGAGCTGTGGTGCTCGATCATGTCGATGATCGCGCTGTCGTCGCCGGCAATCCGGCCCGGGTGATCAAGAAAAAATGACTGAACCGGCAATGAAAAATGAAAATCCCATTTAACAAACCGTACTTGACCGGAAAAGAAACAGCATACATTGAGCAAGCGGTGCAGTCCGGCAAAATTTCAGGTAATGGCATGTTCACGAAAAAATGCCATGAATTCTTCGAAGCAAGATATGGTTTTAAAAAATGCCTGCTAACAACGTCTTGTACGGATGCCCTGGAAATGGCGGCCATTCTATTGAATATTGAACCTGGCGACGAAGTGATCATGCCCAGCTATACTTTTGTATCTACGGCAAATGCTTTTGTATTGAGGGGCGCAAAAATTGTGTTTGTTGATAGCCGCCCAGATCATCCAGGAATCGATGAAGACAAGATTGAAGAATTGATCACTCCAAGGACTAAGGTGATCGTTCCTGTTCATTATGCGGGTGTGGCTTGCGATATGGATAAAATCATGGATATTGCATCCAGGCATGATCTTTTTGTTGTTGAGGATGCCGCTCAGGCAATAGATAGTTATTATACCGGCAAAGATGGCATCAAAGGACCCATCGGCAGCATTGGCCATTTGGCCGCATTTTCCTTTCACGAAACCAAAAACATTCAATGTGGTGAAGGCGGCATGCTGGTCATCAATGACGATCGTTTTATAAAAAGGGCGGAGATCATCTGGGAAAAGGGCACCAACCGCGCCGAGTTTTTCCGAGGCGAAGTGGGCCAATACAATTGGGTAGATATCGGTTCATCTTTTTTGCCTTCGGAAATAATTGCCGCCTTTTTGTGGGCGCAATTTGAAAATCTGGATAGCATTCAGAAGAAAAGAAAGGAAATTTGGACCAGCTATTGGCATAAATTTAATAATTTGGCGGATCATGCTGATATGCAGCTGCCTTTCATCCCTGATTATGCAAGCAATAGCTTCCATTTGTTTTATCTGGTCTGCAAAAGCCTCGAACAGCGTACAAAGCTGATCGGGGAATTAAAAGATAAAAATATCCTCGCTGTTTTTCATTACTTGAGCCTGCATAAAAGTCCTTATTATCGCGCCAAGCATGCTGGCAGGGAGTTGCCTGAATCGGACAGATATTCGGATTGCCTGGTGCGATTGCCGTTCTATTTTGAGCTGCCGGAGAACGCCATCCAGCTCATCTGCCAAATTGTTGACGGAGTTTTCCGTGGGAATTAATTATCTCGGCAAAAAAGAACAGAGGTACAAACTGGTCCTGTTCCTTTTATTGGGATTCAACTTGATCTTCAAGCTGCTCCTTCTTTACAATACCAATTCATTTTATGTATCCGAGGCCAAGTCGAATTATAATTTCCTGCGGGCCATCGAACAAGGGGCGCATCCGGCGCTTTTTGAAGGCGGGTATCGGTCCGTACTGGCCTACATTGGATATTATTTAAAATCACTGACCGGAACGATCGACTCATTCTTCTGGTTCCAGGCGTTGTTGGGAACCTTATCCCTTTATGTCCTCTATTGCATATGTCTGCGGCTTACTGATGAAAGATCGTCCGCGCTTTTCGCGGTCCTGCTGGCGACCATATTCATGGATTACCACTTGCTGACGCCGGTGTTTTACTATCAAATATGCGAGATATTCTTCGTGCTGCTTGTTGTTTACCTTGTCCTGATGATGATCGACGATAAAAAATTCATGAGATCAGCATCAATATTACTTGTCCCTGTAATAATATATTTATCGCTTTTGTTTCGCGGGACGCTGGGCTATTTCGCGTGGCTACTGATCGGCATGTCGCTTTATTTTGTTTTGAGGAAAGAGTACAGGTTATTCGCCAGGTTGGCGGCGGCGGGAATGATCACCATGATCTTGTTTTCCATGCTGCCCCAGGGCAACTATAAGAATAAAAACATAGTGTCTGTCAATGATTTTAAATTTTATGGCCACACTCTATATGGCGGCAACGGCGGAGAGGGAGCATTCATTTACAAGGAAAACGAAATTCGCTATAAGAAAAAACTTGCGGAATTCATGAACGAACACCATTACGATGTGGTTACGGTTCAAGTCCGCAACGAATTTCAAAGCAAAGAAATAAAGAAATTTATTTCCAGGACGCCGCACAAGTGGTTATGGCTCCAGGTAAGAAAAGTTGCCTATACTTTCGGTATCGTGCCGATACGTGATAGCCTTGAATTGCTGACAACCGGAAAACTCCCCCTGAAATGGTACCTGAGTGCAGTTATTATTCAAGTTCCCTACTTATTCATACTGTTGATCTTTGTAATTTTGCTTGTTTTGTTTTTCAATGTTGCGGATTTTAAAAATGCGAAACTTTTTTTCATGATTTTGGTACTGTTTTATTTGCTAGCAGCCACTTGTCTCTATGGTCACTACCAGGAACGCTATCGCCATGTTGTTATACTGGCCGGGATATTGCCTGTTGCCGCATTTTATTTCAGCAGGTTTATTGACCGGTCTTCCCAAAAACCGATCGCGCACGGAAGATATATTCTGCTGATTCTCATTTTAGCAATTGTTTTCGCCCATTGGGGCTACCAGGCTTATAATGTATTGGTCATACATAAAGAACGCTATATCAAAGCCGTGAATCAATTTTAACTATTTCATCAGTTAAAACTAACACTGCTCCATTCATTCAATGAAAAATAATAAATTTGAGATACTCCCAATTACTTTTCTTATAATTTTAACGACTTTATTTGCATTATTTGTTGTAAATTTTAATATCCCGCCTTTTGAAGATGCCGCAATCTTAATGCGATACTCAGAACATGTTGCTCAAGGAAAAGGAATTGTTTGGAATGTTGGAGAAAAGCCAGTTGACGGTGCAACTGATTTTCTATTTATGCTGCTTGTCGCATTCATTAATCGATTTGGCTTTTCTCTTGAAAATAGCGTAAGGATGATTACGATTATTTCACATTTCTTGATAGTTCTATTGGTGTATGTGGGGATGCGAAAAATTCAAGGCTCGGGGATTGGACCTGCTTTATTGACTTCGATATATCTTGCTGTAGGCCCTGGTCTTTTTTTTGCAGCTGCCTATTTCGGTACACCTTTATTTGTTCTGGCTATAGCTGCAGTTTGGTTAATAGCCCAACATATAATATTAACTGGCAAGCATTCAATATCTACTTTAATCTATTTACTATTGGCATCGCTATTTGTCAGCCTCATCAGACCAGAAGGAGTTCTAATTGTTATTTTTATTACAATTGCAATCGGAATATCAATTCCTCCAAAAACTTCTTTAAAATTTTTAGCTCTATTTGGGAGCCTGTTCTTTTTTTTAGGTGGGATTTATTTTATTTGGCGGTGGAATTATTTTAGTTATCCACTGCCTAATCCTTTTTACAAAAAAGGAAGTGGCTTACTTTATTTTATGAGTTTTTGGTCATCGTTAAAAAACAGCTATTATTATGCTTATCCATTTATTCCGGCTTTTATTTTATCAATTCGCAATAAGCGTTCATTAAAAATATGTATTGCGTTTTCTATTGTGATAATGGGAACTATTGGTATGTGGATACTTATTTCCGATGAAATGAACTTTGGAGCTCGTTTTCAATATCCAGTATTGATTCTTTGTGCTTTATCATGGTTTCCGTTAGTAAAATCAATTGGAGAAGAAATTGGTTTGCTTAACTTCAAAATGTATCCCGTAAAGTTAAGGGTTGCCATAATTCTGACTACGGTATTTTTGTTTCTATTTATTTTAAAACCTTATGTTTTAAGATCGATATCAATTACCTATGGTAAGGATGGACGTTATGATGTTGGGATGATTTTAAGGGACTATGCTAATGAAAAATATACACTGGCAACAACCGAGGCTGGACTAATCCCTTTATATTCAAAGTGGCGAGCGTTGGATACTTGGGGATTAAATGATCAATGGATCGCTCACAATGGTGAGCTGACTTATAAATATCTTAATGAACAGAAACCAGATGTAATTATTTGGCATGAGCAATTCACTCCGAAACATCCTCCATCGCCCGACTTAAGCAATGCACCAGGCCGTCGAGGAAAATGGTTTCGTCAGGTAATGATAATGAAGAAATATGCTGAGTGCAACAAATTCATACTTGCGGCGGTGTTTGGCGTATCTCCACAACATACACATTACTATTATATCCGATCTGATCTTCCGGAAAGCAAGGAAATAATCAAAAGAATAAGAGCCACTAAATACTCCTGGTGGGGTGGCGGCGAAATATGTGAAAATTATGCAAATTAGACTAGTAGCAGGGAAATATTGTTTATTATAAATGAGATTAAGATAAATTAAAATGACTATTTTGAAAAAAACGAAATATAGATTTTGCTAGAATGATTCAAACAAGTACGAAGATTAAAAGAAGCATTGTTGATAAAAACACTTTTATAAGATTCTATGGTTTATTTGTTTTAACTGTTTTTTCTGTATATTTTCTTCCAGCTATTTTTAATCGATTATTCTTTCTGGTTTTACTTGTTTTAATTTGGAAATCAAATTGTAATTATTTTTGGTTCGCTTTTATTTTTATTTTAATTAATGGCCCTGGAGCATTGTTTGGAGGCGCTCTTAGAGGGATGGAAAACACTTCGGGTTCAATACCTTCTTTCATTTTATTTAGAGGGATCGGATTTACATTTTTTGATTTATTTGTAATAATGATCTTTATTAAAGCATTGATGAAAGGTGAAAAGCCTAGAATTTTATTTAAAAACCAATTTATATTCTTACTTGCTTATTTGGCTATCCTATATTTATATTCTTTTACAATTGGTCTCAATTTAGAAACAGCAATTGATTATTTGCGACTTTTTATTATTTATTCACTTTTTTATTCTTTCCCGGCTTTAATAAAAAACCATGAAAATTATTTAAAAATCGGATATTTGCTTTCACCTATTGTTTTTTTTATTTTCCTGACGCAAATATATACGATACTTACAGGCAATTTTCTTATAGCTTTTTTTGTTGGTTCTTCTGCAATAAAATATTTTCGACCATCATTAATAAGTTCTGGATTGATTTTTATTGTTTTATTTAATTTCTCAGTTTTTTTAATTGATAAAAAATATCAATACAACAAAAAATATTTATACTTGGTCCAAAATATGTGTTTTATTATTTTCTTCTTGTCTGCAACAAGAGCCCTAATTACTATTATGATTATATTTTATTTTCTCTATAATATATTCGTAGTTAAACAAATTAAATATATAGTTAGTCAGGGGGCTTTATTATTAATATTGCTGATAGGAGTCACTTTTTTCATCCCGGAAGTCAAGGATGCAGCGCAATATTCGATTGATAGGTTCAATACTCTTCAAAAAATAAGCAAAGGACAATATTCTGGCTTTGAAGTTAAGGGATCGGGTGTATACAGAATCACCACTCGATTCCCAAGAATTATGAAAGCGATAAAAAAAAGCCCTATAATCGGATTGGGATTTGGAAAAGAATTTCAGAGTATCGACGAATTGACTGGATCAATTAATGGGGATTTTCATGTTGGCAACTTTAATTTAGTTGCCAATTGCGGAATTATCGGTTTTTTCCTATTTACTTTTTTTTGGATTAGAGCTTTAACAATCATACAAAAAGCAAAAAAAGCTGTTTTTTTCAGTAAAGATGAAAATAAAAAATTAAATGTAATGTTAATTGCTTTTTTATGTCTATTAGTTCAACATTTTACCAGTGCTCAAATTTTTGGGTATACAATTAATCAAAAATCGATCTATTTTGTTGTATTCTTTATGCTCACTTTAGAATCAATCGTTATATCTTCAGTAAAAGAAAAACAAAATTTGAAAAATCTCTTTGAATTGAGGGAAAGATGAAAATTATAATCTTGGCTGGCGGCTTGGGGACAAGATTGGGATCGCTTTCCGACCTGATGCCCAAGCCCATGATCGAGATCGGCGGCAAACCGATCCTCTGGCACATCATGAAGATCTATTCCCATTACGGCTTCAGGGAATTCGTCATCTGCCTGGGCTACAAAGGCCAGGTCATCAAGGATTATTTCTACAAGTTCAACCATTTCAACAGCGACTTTACCGTGAACCTGAAATCCGGGGAACTGCGCTTCGAAAACTGCCCTTACGAAGATTGGCAGGTGACTCTTGCCGATACCGGGCTGGACACCTTGAAGGGCGGCCGCATCAAGCGCGTTGAAAAATACCTCGATTCCGATATCAACATGCTGACCTACGGCGACGGTGTGGCGGACATTAATATCAAAGCGCTGGTCGCATTCCACAAAGCCCATGGCAAGATCATTACCGTCAGCGGC
>JALHSV010000378.1 GCA_022865525.1 Thermodesulfovibrionales bacterium | reverse complement strand
TTTTGTCAGATTCGCAGTTATCTTTCCACGGCTCGCAAGAACGGGCAGATGGCTCTCGCTGCTTTACGTCTCGCTTTTATGGGCACTCCTTACTTGCCCAATTTTGTCTCACCGTAGCTGTGTAGTTACTTTATTTATCTCTTTTGTAATCTACGAATCTGTATCCCATGCCGCGTTCGGTAAGGATATATTTCGGGTCGGCGGGCTCTTTTTCCAATTTTTGTCTCAGGTAGTTGATGTAGAGACGCACATAATGCGGCTCGCCGCTGTATTCATAGCCCCACACTTTTTGCAATAACTGGTCGTGTGAAACCACCCAACCTGCGTTTTGCACAAGGTTGAATAACAAACGATATTCTGTCGGGCGCAGTTTCACCAATTTGCCTTCAAGCCAGATCTCGCGGCGGTCGAAGTCAATTTTCAGGCGTTGATCAATCTCGATCAGTCCGTGCATGGAGCCGGTTGCGCCTTCGGTACGGCGCAGTACAGCCTTCACGCGACTGACAAGTTCACGCGGGCTAAAAGGTTTGGTGATGTAATCGTCCGCGCCATTTTCAAGTCCGCGCACACGGTCATCTTCCTCGCCTTTGGCGGTTAGCATAATGACTGGCACGTTGCTGAATTCACGGATGGTTTCGAGCACTTCGAACCCGTCCAAGTCCGGCATCATCACATCCAGCAGGATCAGGTCCGGCGTGACATCGCGTATTCTTTGTATGGCTTGCTTTCCGTTAAAGGCTTCAGCTACCTGAAAGCCATCGTGTTCCAGGTTCATACGAATGAAGCGGATCATGCGCTCTTCGTCGTCAACGATAAGGATGCGGCGGCGTTCCGAAGTGTCGGGCATGTTACTCTCTCACAAAGCCGATGATCTTTTCCTGCTCTTCGCTCTCAAGCACTTCGATCAAGGTGATGCGATCTATGGGCCAGATCACTTTCACTACGCTGTTATCAATATAGTGAAGTTCTTTGCCGTCACGCAGGCGCGGATTTGAGACAACCAAAAGAGTGTCTGTGGGCTTGGGAAGTTCATCCACTTCGCCCGCAACGGGTAATTCCCCGGATACATGCAAAATTAATGTGTAAGCCATTTTATTTCACCTATTGTTTCAACTCTTTAGTAGGATTTGTATTTTAAGTTTTCCAAGCGAAATAATGTCGCCGTGATTAATGCTTTGCTCTACGTTGGGACTCAGGCGCTTGCCATTCAAGTATGTTCCATTGGCTGCGCCAAGGTCCATGATGATGACGTGTGGGCCAATGCGTTTTAGAATTGCATGGAGGCGCGAAACGCCGCTGGCATAGGCCTGATAAGCAGAGAGGTCTATATCAGGCATGATGGGCTGGCCTTCAGTGATACGTCCTAATGTGAATTCGTTGCGATCCACAAGAGGGAGCATGTGCCCCGTATCAATCAGATGTAAGGATGCCCAGGCTGTCACGTCCACTTGCGGCGAAACTTGCGGTTGATTGGGATGACTGGCAAGCGCCTCGTGTACTTGTGCTGTGCTTATATTTTGGGTAACCAGCGTGTCAGAATGTAGCAACTGCGCGCCGCACTCAACACAGAATATCGTCCCCGGAACATTTGTGCTTTTACAATTTGGACATGCAATGGTCATTTGACTTTCTCCTTGGAGCCCGCCATGAGCAGAGCGCGTGTGCCGTATTTGATCTGCTTACTGCCTTCTTCGCTCAACGTATGGATCTTTTTTATGTTTTCTGCTTCGAATAAAACAGTGCTGGCAAGGTGGCGTTCTCCTTGTGAAAGCAGATGGGTGGCCAGGTTTTTCAAGTGTTTTGCCGCAGAATCATAATTACCCTGTTCAGATTCTACGCGGGCGCGTTCCTGCATGCGATACAAGGTGAGGCGCGAGAGCGAACTAAGGATTTTGCCGGGTGGCGGCTCGGAAGCGGCATCAGCTCTAACGTCCCGCGTGATGCGAAGGCGGATGGGCGGGACAGGATTGGGCCGCGCGGTAATTGACGGCCGTAACGATCCATCCAGCAGTGTAACCGATTCATTTTGTACTGCCGATGGTTCGATAAGGAATTCAAATAAAATTGTAAGGGGGGTATCCTGTAAGATGGGGCCAAGGTGTATGGAATCTTCTATTGTTACCGGGCCGCCATCGGGGGTGAGCCGAAAGGCATAGTTTATGTTCACGCCTGGCTGTGGTTTGAAATCGAGAATTACATCGTCAGCAAAGACATCGGCAAGGGATTTGAATTTATTAAGCAGAAGGCGTTGAATATCCTTCGGCTTTGCGATGTAGGCGCAATTCCCACCAGTGTGGCTGGCGAGGGCATCGAGAAAAATATCGTTCCAGTCATTGCCGATGCCCATACAACTCATGCCAATACCCTGTACAGCGGCAGTTTCAGCCAATTGAAGACTTGCTAATTCATCGCCATAGGTATGTCCATCGGTGAGTAAAATGAGGTGATTGACACGCGACGGCTCCATATTTCGTCTTATTTCGGCAAGGCCGGTTTCAAGACCATGATAAATTTCGGTTGCGCCGAAAGGTTGAATCAAATGGATGAGCGCTTCCATTTTTTTATAGTCTAAATGCAACGTGGATGGAATAATAACTTCTGCTTTATCACTGAAAGCGACAACGCTAAAAACATCCTGTCCGCGCAGGCTTTTCATTATTTGAATGGTCGCGCTTTTGACTATATCCATTTTCTCATCTTTCATGGATGTGGAGCGGTCAAGAACGAGACAAACATTAAGTGGTGGGGCAGGGATCTGCTCGGATTGCGCGCGTGGGGCGAGTTCCAAATGAACGTAGATCACCTGTGATTCACGTAAACGCACCAGACTGGGACGGCTAACCAGCGCCTCATGCTGGATGATTGAAGGCGCATCCACTTCTTTTGGAAGCGTGGCATCATATTTTGCGCGGCGGCTGGGATTGGAGAGAACTTCATACGCCTGTTGAGCCTCGAGAAAAAGTTCCGTTTCGCCAGCGACTGTATTTTTATCGGGATGCAGACGCTGCGCGGATTGTATGTAGGCGCGCTTGATTTCCTCTTGAGATGCGTCACGTAAAACGCCGAGGATGTCGTAGTAATCATCCTGCTGTTTGGGCATATTATCCGATCAATTGAATAAGAATGGTTGTGATGTTATCGGGGCCGCCGGCAAGATTGGCGGCTTCCACCAGGTTTTGGCATGCAAGGTGCAGGGTTGAGGCTTCCACAATGGTGCGGCTGATATCCTGATCGTTGATCACACCCCACAGACCGTCGCTGCATAACATTAAATAACCGGACTGGGGAAATGGAATGGTGAAAATATCCGCTTCCAAAACTTCACCCTGACCCAGCGCGCGAATCAGCACATTGCGATGCGGGAAATTCGCGGCATCCTCCTTGCTAAGGTGACCAAGTTCTTCGAGACGCTTGACCAATGAATGGTCACGCGTGACCGTTTCTACACGGCGATCAGGATAAATGGCATATGCGCGGCTATCCCCAATATGAGCGATCGTCACCTGCTGACCAAGCACCAGCGCGGCGGTGGCCGTCGTGCCGCCACCCGGCGCATCTTTCTTGACCGTTCGGTGAGCATTTTTTATCGCGGCTTCCATGATCTCCTGGAGCGATTCCTGCAAGGGCTGAGTGGGCAGGTTGAACAGGTAGGAATGAAAGGCGCGCATAATATCGCCAGCCATCACGCGTATGGCGGAATTACTGGCGACCTCACCATATTGATGACCACCCATGCCATCGGCAACAATATAAATGCCAAAAGGCACATTGCCATTGCTCCCCGAGATCGTGGATGTGATCGCCAGCAGGCTATCTTCATTATGATCACGTTGTTTGCCCACCGATTGTCCAACGCCAACAATCAACTGCTGTGTATCATAATGCGAATTTTGGCTGTTTGCGATCAGGTCGAGTTGCTTGTCAGAAAGTGGAATGGTTGCAGCGTTATCTGTCGCCCGCCCTGAAACGGAAACTGCTTTGTCTTTTTTACGCCCGAATAATTTCTTAAAGAATTTATCCACAATATCTCCTCTTCTTCATGCAAACAACGCGTAGACCTGATGATCGGTTGAGCCGATATAAACGATATCGTCAAACACAATAGGCGAGCCGGTGATCTGCCCACCGGTTTCGAATTTCCAACGCAGACGCCCCGAACGATATTCCAGGCAATAGATATGATTATCTGTTGAGCCACAGTATAGCGAGTCTTTGTAAATAACGGGGGAACTGCCAATCTGATTATCTGTATGGAAGCGCCAGACTTCTTTTGATGTGCGAACATCCACACAATAAATAAATCCATCAGCCGCGCCGACAAAGATATAGTCATCGGCTAATGCTGGGGAAGAGATCGAGCCTTTGCCGAGACGGAATTTCCAGATCAACCAGCCATTCTTGGCGTCCAATGCATAAAGCGCGCTATCCAAAGAAGCAAAATAGGTTGCCTGTGAGGTGACGATGGGAGATGATGTGATCGCGCGTTTTGCTGGAAAACGCCATTTCATCGTACCGCGAAAATCCACCGCATAGAAATCGCCGCTTTCCGCGCCTACATAGACCATGTCACTGGTTACAAATGGCGTGGAGTGGATATAATCAGAGGTATCAAACTTCCACAGAGCGCGGCCGGTGTTCGCGTTGACCGCGTGTAAGCCGTTGTCGTCAGAGCCAATGAAGACGTGTCCTTCAGCAATGCGCGGGGATGAACGTATCTTTCCATTTGTAGCGTATGTCCACGATACCTTGCCGCTGCGGGCGTTAATGACATGCAGGTTTTTATCCTCAGACCCAAAAAACACATTCCCATCGAATACTGCCGGCCGCGAAACGATGCCGCCGTCTGTGGCATACTTCCACTGGAATTGACCGTCTGCCGCGCTCAGTGCATACAGGTTGTTGTCATAACATCCCACAAATAAAGAACCTTGATATACACACGGCGTGCCGCGCACCTCATCCTCACATTTGAATGTCCACAAGGGTTTGATCGAGCTGGCTGTTGCAGAGAACGTGGTAGTAATCTTGCTGAGTGTGCCTGTTTTGCGCGCCACGTTCAGCAAGGCATCCTTCATCTTATCTGTGCTGGGAAATCTTTCAGATGGGTTGTATTGTAAAGCGGTAGCAATCACCGCCTCAAGTTCTACAGAAATGTTGGGGTTAATTCGTCGCACAGGACGTTCTCCAAAAGAGAAAGGAGGCTCCAAGCGCGGGTCGCGGCGGGTGAGCGCGTGATGCAAGGTCGCCCCCAACGAGTAAATATCTGCAAGCTGGGTGGCTTCACCACGATATTGCTCAGGCGGTGAATAGCCCTCTGTACCGATCATCGTCCCTTTTTGCCCGAATTGAAACGTCTTCGCAATGCCAAAATCCACTAATACGACTTCGCCATTATGATTGATCATAATGTTGGATGGTTTCATATCACGGAAAATGATCGCGTCTGGTTTATGGCTGTGTAGGAACGAAAGCACATCGCATAACTGGATCGCCCAACCGATCACCTGGTCTTCAGCCAGGAATCCATTTGTATCGCCGATAACAGCTTCAAGGTCCTTGCCTTGAATGAATTCCAATACCAGGTATGCGCGGTCGTCCTGATTAAAGTAGTCATAGATACGCGGGATTGCAGGATGGCTGAGCGTTGCCAGCAAATTGGCCTCGCGCTCAAAGTTTTGCATGATGGTCTGGCGCACAAGCGGATCTGGCGCCATGTTCACCATCTCTTTTACAGCCACCAATTTCACCACATTTGGGAAATGCAAGTCGCGGGCGCGATATACAGACCCCATACCGCCCACACCGATCACATCCTGAATGTGATAACGATTGACAAGCGTAACGCCTGCTTGGAGTTGTTGGCGGGGGGCTTTCCCATCCCCTTCATCAAGCGGCGGTAGTATATTGCGAGTTTCCAGATAGACTCCTAATTGCGTAGACGCGAATGGCTAAATTATAGTGTGCAGTGATGTGTTTTGCAAATGTTATTAGTGACAAAATTGTTAACTTTGCCTTGTCCATACCAGAGTTTTAAGGAAAAATCAGTGTACAAATACCTGAAAATATTGACATCATTCTCGAACGCGGCGATATATCCGGATGGAATAAGCTAGTATAACCAATTTGGAGCCTTTCTGCGAGTCTAGCATTTATCGTGTGCAAGCAAAGGTTGTCAGGCGGCGAGAGATAAAAGTGAGCGGGCGGAGACGAGTTTTTGCCAATTGCCACTCATCCAAGCGGCGCGGGCTTTTGCAATCAAAATAGCGCCGTCGAGAGACCATTGAGCGCCAGGGAGTTTGAGACGTTGGGTCACAATTTGTTTGCAGCCGCTTTCAATGATGCCGCTTCCGATCATGAAGCCAGATGTGCGGAATTGAGCATAGCGCATCCGTTCAATATTATTGCCATAGTAAGAGAGCGACTGTTTTGCCAAATTAGATTTCTTTGCCAGCGTCCGACAGTCTTCGATGACCAACTCGACTTTTCCTTGCCATAGGTCTTCGGTAACTCTTTTCAGCCAAGCCTGACGTTCATCGAAATTGGCGAATGCTTCTTCTGCAATGCGCTCCAAACGGTCTGCGGCATGATACCAATCCACAATTTGAATGGCGTTTGGGAAATAGTGAGCAATCAAATTCCAAATCCAAACCGCACCGTCGCAGATAAAGACCAGAATACGTACACGGTCTGCGCCAACGGCGCAACCAGTTGCCCAAAGCAGTTTGCCAAACTGTTCCGCCTTATCAATATCGCAAAAGTATTGTTGATTTTTGGCACGCAAGACGACACCTTCACGCTGTGTCTTGTCCTTCTGTCGCACCGATTGTTGTCGATGGGGAACAATTTCTGCCTCGAACCAGCATCCTACCTTCAAATCGCGCCAGGTTTCCCGGTTTTCAACCGCCTTTTCCTTCTCATTGCGTGGTTCAATCCGTACTTTGGCGGCGTCTAACGAGCCATACAAGATGTCTGGCGCAGAGGGTTGACTTTGTTCCCGTTTTTGCAAACTTGCCTCCTTTTGCATTTCCTTCACTAAATCGGCGTCTGCCTGCCGTTGCAGTTCTCCCATCTTTTGGGTTTCTGCGCGCACGGTATTCCCAGAGACTTCAAACAACAAATATTCCTGCAAACATTTTCTGCCAGCATCAAATGCTTCCTTTATTCCACTTATTGCAATTAGGCGCGCCAACCCAGCGGTTACTTTGCCCGGCTCTATTCCGTAACGTCGGTCTACTGGCGCACATCCCTGACCACATGTGCAGCCTGCATAGTATGCTCTTTTATAAACCACCTTATCAAACACTGACCAGATGGTTGCCTCGCGCCGTCTTTGATACTTCAACTTCCCGCCGCAAGCACATTCGATCTCCGCTTCTGCTTCTCCATCTGCGTTCTCCAAAAAACATTGCAAGGCGCTATTTCCTATTTTCAACATACTTTCTCGCAGCGCCATTTCCACATCTCCAATCAAGCCTTCTTTCTCGCCTTTTGTTTTTAGTGCCTCTTCCACAACTTCTGCCAATAACCTGCCTATTGGGTTTATCTTTTCAATGTTATATTTCATCTTGAGCCTCGGGTGGGTCGGTTTTGTTCATACCATTACTATCCTACCTCAGGCTCTCTTTCCCTGACAACCTTTGCTTGCACACT
>JALHSV010000377.1 GCA_022865525.1 Thermodesulfovibrionales bacterium | reverse complement strand
GGTGCTGTCGGTGATGATGCGCGTGGAATTGATCTGGTCCGAGGTGTAGTAATAGTATTTGGCGATCACGGGCTGGTACTCGGCTATCAGCTTGTTGCCCATGTAGATGTAGTCCCTCACGCAGGTGCCGGTGGTATCATATTCAGCAAGCAGTTTGCCGTCGAAGGAGTGCCAGCCGCTTATAGATCCACGCATCCTTGCACCGTCCCGGTCCCTCCGGTCCCCCAACGAACAGGCATTACACTAAAATGACTAATTATGAATTTGAATTTCGCACCTCTCTCCAGCGGGATCAAGCAAAGAGATTGCTGATACCTTTCCATTCTCATATCGTAGTCTAATTTCAGGATCAGGCGTTTTGTACCAGTCAATAAAATTTGTTTCGGATTCAGAGAAATTCTTTGAGAAATGAGATGGCACGAGGTAATTGAATAAATACATTCTGACTTTTTCCCCAAACGGCATTACATTATAATTCAGATAAAGTGTGTCTTTTATTTTAAATATTTGGTTATTTGCTTTTAGTTTTCTAGCTTCTTTGGGAAATTTACTTTCAAATGCCTGGTACTCGCTCATACTTAACTTTGCTTCCTCCGAGGATATTGACATATAAAAAACTACTTTTCCTGAATTGTCTAATAGGACCAATTGAACGGGATTGTCAAGCTTAATATTTGATAATCCCACAATATATCTCGAATCCTCACTGATATACAAATGTGTCAGAGCTGGCGTTGGTGTTTTGAATAAAACATCATGAGTTTTATTGTTTACGCATTCTATGTATGCATAATCATTTTTCCTCGTGAAAGGATTTTGATCTCCAATGATCATACGCCAGCGCTTTTCTCTGGTCTCCTGGCTCCAATTGTGCCCATGAATAACTGTGAGATCGTCATTTTTTGCTAAAAAAACTTTGTTGCCAGCATAACCAGCCGCATCAGGAGATAGATTTCTCCCAAGAAGTAACAGCAACGAAAAACAAACAAAATGTTTAACCATAAAATTATTTTTCATTTTCATTATTCTCCTAGTTGGTTTCATTATTCTTTCTGTGAAATGTTGGATCAGTGACGCGAATGGGAGTTCCACGATGGTTTTTCCTTGTTGGTTCTCCCAATTTATTCGCAACCGGTGTTTCAATTGTAGTAATTACCCTTCTTTCCTCTTTTCTTCGATATTGTTCATCATATTCCTGTCTTGCATTGTGTCCCGCAGGATCTTTAAATTTATCAATTGCATGGGCTACTTCATGAAGGAACATCAATGCTGGGGATTGAATCTCTCCTGTATCTATTCTATTGCCAGCATAAGGATCAAACCAAATCGTACCATCTTTGTACAGGCTTTGCATTGGCGATTCAACCAATACAATGGTCTCATTCATTGTTTCTGCTTCATGAATTATTGCTCGGGCGCGGGGATCCTGGTTTAAATAGGATTTGATCAGATTGAGTTCAGTCATGGATGCAAACCATCTACAATCGAATTTTCTACCATCTTGGTCATAATTTGTAACTGGATTATTTCCACAGTACGCATACAGATTCCACAACTGCGGATTTACCAACGCCTCATCCTTGTTTATCATCGGATCCACCGAAATGAACCTGTATCTCATATGATCATAATACCTGGCGCCAAAATAATCCAACTCGCTCTTGGATTCGCGCTCCTTGCCGGAGAACTTTAATGTCGGGCTATAAGTATTCACCCACTGCTTCTGCATGCCGCCATAAGGATCGAACAGGGCGGAGTAGACCACGGTGCCGGTGCTGTCGGTGATGATGCGCGTGGAGTTGATCTGGTCGGAGGAATAGTAATAGTATTTGGCGATAACCGGCTGGTACTCGGCTATCAGCTTGTTGCCCATGTAGATGTAGTCCTTCACGCAGGTGCCGATTGCGTCATATTCAGCCAGCAGTTTGCCATCATAAGAGTGGATGTAGTAGGTGGTGCCGTAGAGGGTGGTGCGGCCGCTGAGCGGGGTGGTGGTTGCCGGAATTGCGGTATGAGGCCCTCTCAGGTTTTGATCATAATTTTCTTCATAAGCTTGGTTATGGGTGTCTTTTTCAGGATGGATCAGGGAATCTTTTTCATTTTCTGTTTCAGATTTTGCTGAACGGACAATGGCGAACGGCTTGGCGGAAACTGCAAACGGCATTCTCTCGGGCCAGGAGACGGGCTTGGTCAGGGTGAGGACCGTACCGGCGGGGATAGCTGCTTTGCCGGAAAACATTCCCGATATGGGAGTTTGGGAATCGATAGCCAAGCTTGCTTTCCTTTCACTGTGATCAGAAAGACCGCTTCCTGCCTGAAGGTC
>JALHSV010000376.1 GCA_022865525.1 Thermodesulfovibrionales bacterium | reverse complement strand
CCCTACACCTGACCTGAAATGTGAACGATTTGGACGACCCGTTTCCAGATCATTACCCACCATCATTCGCTCATTCAAGTCAGCGGCCGGGAAATATGTCAACGAGAGTCGCGGCTCTCCAGGAACTCCAGTATGGCAGCGTAATTATTACGAGCACATTATCCGCGATTATGACGAATTGAAGACAATCAGGGAATATATTCATACCAATCCTGTCAATTGGCAATCCGACGAAGAAAATCCCCATCCGTAGGGGCACGGCGTGCCGTGCCCCTTACATGTGCCGAGCCCCCGAATTCGTGTCCTGCCCCCGAGATCGATCAAGATCTGTAATTATTTCGTGATTGGTGGATGGAATGCTAGGGCACGGCACGCCGTGCCCCTACGACGTATGTATAAAATTATCATGGAAATAATTGGGATTGTGGATCAAGGGGGATCCGTTGGAAGGTTGAAATAGCCCGTAGGGGAGTCGAACCCCTCTTACAAGAATGAAAATCTATTAGAATGACAGCGAATGTTGCCGATATTAAAGGATAAATGAATAATCAAAAACGCCATTGTGATAGTATTGTGCTATTAAATTTGCCTTGAAATGCATTAAATCACCTTTTCCAACTCTGCCAACTGGGACTCTCCCATTTCGGAATATACCAGCCATTGAAATTTAATTAAATATAATCTAAAATCTCCCTTAGATAGAGAAAAAAACAATGAGGGGTGAGAGATGAAAAAAATTATTATCGGTTTTTTGGTTTTAATGATGTGTTTTTTTGTATCCTGTAAAAAATCAGATGAAATTCCCAACACTCCCATTCCACCCACTCCCCAAAAGCACCTACCTATAATTGTTTCTTTTACAGCAGACAAAACAACCGTAGCGGTAAACGAAACCACATATTTAAGATGGACCGTTACGGATGCCCTAAAACTTGAATTATCCAGAAATGGTTCATCGATGGGCGAAGTGAACCTCGTGGGATCAATAAAAATAAATCCCACTCAATATGGACAAAAATGGAATGTATATAGATTGGACGCAACCAATACTGACGGGTCTGTTTATGGTGAAGTTCAAGTAATTGTGAATTATCCCGATGTGGAATACAGGGTGAGCGGTTCTACGAATAGTGTGTTCATTACCTATGCCAATAAAGATGAGGGAACATCTCAAACGTATGCCCAAACTCCTTGGACATATAAATTTAGCGGAGCAAAATCAGGGCAATTCCTCTATGTTTCTGCTCAGAACCAAAGGTCAAGCGGAAGTGTCAAAGTTGAAATATATAAAAATGGAGATCTTTATAAAGTGAGTGAAAGTTCAGGAGCATATGTTATTGCAACTGCAAGTGGTTCATATTAGTAAGTGAAGAAAAAAAGCGGTAGACATTTTTAAAATCTATCTAAAATTACTGACAATATTTTTCTATCTATGCCAAGGCCATTTAAAACCGCTTCATACTGTTTATCATTTCACTTTCCCGAACGATCTTGAATTTCGCTATCCTATCATAGACCGCGCCCTGCGAAGCAAGGTAGACAGCGCCTATAATGGCATTGGTCAAGTCGGCATGGCTGCTGTCGCCCTGGCCTGGTACAACGGAATCCCTTCCGCCCAGATTCGTTTCGCGACCAAGGGGCAAGGCACGCCGTGCCCCTACGACATGTATTAAAATTATCATGGAAATAATTGGGATTGTGGATCAAGGGGGATACATCGGTAGGTTGATATAGCCCGTAGGGGAGTCGAACCCCTCTTATAAAATTGGAAATCTATTAGATTGAAAGCGAATAATGTCGATAATAAAGGATATATTAGTTATAAAAAAGTGACTTGTGCCGCCAGTGTGCTATTAATAATGATTATCTCCTAACAGATTGTGGGAGAGGGACAAAACAGAATAATTTTAGAATTAATTCAATAAAAACGTCCTAGGGATTAGGCGCAAGAACGAATTTTGCATGTTCATAACGTAGCATTTCAAATGGAGTAATGCATCTAACATTAAGCGCTATACACGCACTTGGAATCTTTATCCTTGTCCGACCGGCCGCAGCAATTTCGTGCGTTACTACCGTGTGGTGATGGGCTAAAGCATCTGCAACTAGATAGAAATCTGCCACTTGAAGAAAAGTGCTTACGGCTGCGGGATCATATTGTTGACTTGAAGCCCAAGCACTAACTTGATTAAAAAATAGAAGGACCGATGGATCTGGTTTAAGAAAGAAATTGGAGCCTAGCTGGTCTGCCCATGTAGAAAGATCATCTTTGCCAGCCCTTAATTCATCTCCAACTTTTTCAATACTATAAACGAGCCTTGATGCATTCTTCTCAATTAACCAATCCCAAAAAGCTGGGCAAAAATCGAAACCATAATGAAAGTTCTTTGCCTGAATAAATACATTCGCATCAAGAAGATATGCCACTAGAATAATCCCTGACAATTCCTAAATTTCGTCCAAGTTCAAGAAATGTTGAATGTTTAGCAAATCCAAGTAATCGAAACGCATCCCGTTGTAGTGTTTGTCCTTCTAATGTGCTAGCAATTAATGCGCTTGCAAATCTTTTGCTAACGCGAGATCTTTGGGCAAGATAAAAATTTCCTCCTCTGCCCCTGGGTATGGTACGCAACCGTTTCACTTCTATATTATATATTTCCCAAAGCTCATCATCCTCCAGGTATCCAGCATCATGAATACGGCGGAGAATAACTAATGTACTTACCTTGAAGTATCTAGCTAACCGATTCAGCTCAGTATTCAAATCGTTAGTATCATCGTATTCATTTTTTAAAATCGCTAAGGGTACAAGGATCTCCGCTGCGACTTGGTTACACCACATCTCAATCCTACTAATTGGAGAGCTGATTGGCTCAACATCAGAAATACCCGACTCACCTAACCAGAGATGTGCTAACTCATGTGCGAGGGTGAACATCTGTCCGGATTTAGTATCCGTTCCATTTATAAAAATCAATGGTGCCAAATTGTCAGAAAGAACAAAACCTCGAAACTCAGATTGATCAAGTTTGCGGTGGTTATTGCTCCCTACGACACTGTTTATCATAACGAGAACACCCAAATCATCTATTTGGAAAATGAATTGCCTTAATGCCTCTTCCCACGTTCGCATATAATGACGCTCTTCAATTCCAAATTCGAGCATTTGTCGAATGTTGGCTGCAACAGAAATAATGGAATCATCTAATTTAGCGGAACCAACAAACGAATAGGTATCCTCTCCGAGCATTTTCGCATAATCCCGATACCATTCTTGCCTCTGTTGGCAAATGTATATTGTTTCAAGTAAATCCGGACTAGCTCGATTTAGGTATATACTCCCTGGAGTTCTGAAATCCGGGATAGGCACTCGTTCAACCAAAGGTTCTTGGAGAAAAAGATATCCAAATGGAATATGTACAATTTGAGCAAAATGCTCAAGCTGTTTCATGGTTGGGCTCGAAACACCATTTTCCCATTCTTCAAATCTAGGGATACGTTTATTGATAGCTTCAGTTGTAAAACCAGCACGTTCCCGCGCCCAGCGTAGAAGTTCAGGTCTTACACTCACTTTCATCTTTTTTTTCTCTGGTTGCATTATAGAACAGCTAAAAAATGAATTGCAAGCTTATCGTCATCATCCTGACACGATTCATTCATTAATCAGTTATTTAAAACCGCATCATGCCTTTTATCATTTCGCTTTCGCGAAAAATCTTGAATTTCTTCATCCCATCATAGACGGCGCCCTGGGAGGCCAGGCAAACCGAGCTGATTATGGCATTGGCCAGGTCTGCGTGTGAGTTGTCCCCGGCGCTTGGCACAACGGAATCCCGCCCGCCCGGATTCGTGCGCCGCATGAGTGAGAGCAGCTGATTTTTCAGCCGGTCATTGTCGGGCAGCTCAATTTGCCTATTTGAAGCATAAGGTCAGTTAGACATTGCGACAAAGGCGCGCTTGCGTTGAGCAATTTATTCTTTCCTCTGTAGGGGCACGGCGTGCCGTGCCCGTTCTTTATCCTGTCCTCTGATATAGTCTAATATCTATGTCCATTTCGCGACCAAGGGGCACGGCAGACGTGCCCCTACGACGAATGTATAAAATTATCACGAAAATTATTGGGATTGTGGATCAATGGGGGATCTGTTGGTAGGTCGAAATAGCCCGTAGGGGAGTCGAACCCCTCTTACAAGAATGAAAATCTTGTGTCCTAACCGATAGACGAACGGGCCATAAAATGAGCCGTGTTGGATTCGAACCAACGGCACCCGCCT
>JALHSV010000375.1 GCA_022865525.1 Thermodesulfovibrionales bacterium | reverse complement strand
TGGTACCAGCGTTCACGGGAGAAAAGTCCTGGGCAATGTGGGCGAATATCCCCGCTTTATCAGAGAGCTCGGGATCAAAACAGTCATTGTCGCCATACCGTCCCTCCCGCCGGATAAGCTGTCTGCATTGACAGCAGGTGTCCAGAATTATGCAGTGAATACCATGATCATTCCTGACCTCAAAGGCATTGCGCTCATAAACACAGACCTCTTTCATCTCTTCCTCGAAGAATTATTTTTAATTAACATACGGAATAATCTAAAATCATCGGCAAACAGGTTTGTCAAAAGACTGTTCGATGTTACCGTAAGTATGATTACACTGCCCTTTATCCTCCCCGTTATCGGCGTTATCGGGGTAATCATACGGGTCGAATCACAAGGTGCTGCAATTTACTCCCATGACAGGATCGGCAGGCGCGGTAAGCCTTTCAAGTGTTTTAAGTTCAGAACGATGCAAAGGGATGCGGAGGACAACCTGAAAGAACTGCTGGAAAGTAACGAGATCCTGCGCAATGAGTGGGAAAGTACATGGAAGCTCAGAGATGACCCGAGGGTGACGAAAATAGGACGCTTTTTAAGAAAAAGCTCCCTCGATGAACTCCCGCAAATATTTAATGTCCTGAAAGGTGAAATGAGTCTCGTAGGTCCGAGGCCCTACCTGACGAGGGAGATATCTGAAATCAGGGAGAATGTTAAGGCCATCGGCAGCGCAAAACCCGGCATCACCGGTCTCTGGCAGGTTTCAGGAAGAAGCGATACCGGTTACAGATACCGCGTAAAGCTTGACATCTGGTATGTCATGAACTGGTCTTTATGGCTTGACATAGCGATCCTTTTCAAGACGGTCAGGGTTGTGCTCAAGGCAGAAGGAGCATACTGAAAGAATATAGGCTCTTTTGTAAATAAATCTGTCATTCCGGCTTGGCCGGAATCTTTCTTCTTTTTAAGAAGGATTCCCGACGCGCTTCACTTGCGGGAATGACATATGCATTTTTTCTGGTTAGGGATTTCATGCATTATATGTTTGATGTGGTATAATTTTTAAAGGCCTGATGTGATTACAAACACCCAATATTTACAACCAGAGGACCTCCCAAAGGTCCCTTTTGTCCTTAACGGAATATCATCACGTTTTATCCGTGAAAATAAAATCATCCCGCTTGAGATGAAAAACAATGTCCTGAAAGTCGTTATGGCAAATCCTGAAGACATGATGTCTATTGACGCGCTCAGGGTAGCAACAGCTGCCGATATCATGGTGTATGCCTGTGACGGTAAAGTAATCGAGGACTATATTTCACGATTCTACGAACAGGAGACGCAGAATATCAACAGGATAATCGAGGATCTGGGCGAGAGAGGCATCGAGTTCCTGAGAGAAGAGGAAGAAGACATTGGACATCTGAAAGATCTCGCAGCTGAGGCTCCGATCATTCGGCTCGTGAATATGTTCATAACACGGGCAGTCGAGGGCAGGGCGAGCGATATCCATGTTGAGCCCTTTGAGGATGAAATGAAGGTGCGGTACCGCATCGACGGTGTGTTGCATGATATAGAATCAACCCCCAAAAGACTCCAGGCTGCAATCGTGTCGAGAATAAAAATCATGGCGAAACTGAATATCGCTGAGAGGAGATTGCCGCAGGACGGACGGATCAGGCTGAGAGTCGGAGAAAATGAGCTGGACCTCAGGGTGTCGACTATCCCGGTACTGTACGGAGAGAGTGTTGTGATGAGGATACTTCGTAAAGAAGGCATCGTCATAGACCTTGAGCTCCTGGGATTTGGACCGCAAACCCTCCGGTCTTTCAATCAGCTGATCACAAAACCAAACGGCATTATCCTTGTTACAGGTCCTACAGGAAGCGGAAAAACCACAACACTTTACGGGGCACTGGATAAGATCAATTCCCCTGACAAAAAAATCATAACCGTTGAAGACCCGGTCGAATACCAGTTGAAAGGGGTAAATCAGATCCAGGTGAAACCCCAAATCGGCCTGAACTTTGCGAACACGCTGAGACATATCGTCAGACAGGACCCTGATATCATCATGATCGGTGAGATCAGGGATCTCGAGACAGCAGAGATAGCGATCCAGTCTGCCCTCACCGGTCATCTTGTCTTTTCAACGTTGCATACGAACGACGCGCCCAGTGCAATAACAAGGCTCCTTGATATGGGCGTTGAGAACTTCCTGCTTTCATCGACGATCCGGGGAATCCTCGCGCAGAGGCTTGTGAGAGTCATCTGCCCGGCCTGCAAGGAAAAGGACACTGCCATCTCTGACAGGGAAGAACTGAAGCTTTTCGGTATCGACACTACTCAATCACTGTATCACGGGAAAGGATGTGAACAGTGTGCCTCCACAGGGTATTATGGAAGGGCAGGAATCTTCGAACTACTCGTCGTCGACGAGGAAATCCGGAAACTCATATTAAAGAGTGCAGACGCCAATCAGATAAGAAATACAGCCAAACAGTATGGTATGAGAACCCTCCTTGAGGATGGTGCTGAAAAAATAAAAGCCGGCGTAACTACTCTGAGCGAGATACTCAGGGTAACACAGGAGGCGTAATGCCTGTCTTCTCATACCGGGCGACCACGATCGAGGGTGCAATCACAGAAGGTGTCATTGAAGCAGCCGACGAAAATTCTGCGATAGAAAGGCTGAAAAACACCGGTTATATCCCGCTCAGGATTGCAGCTCCCAGGGATGACATGAGGAAGAGGATCTCCCTGAGATCTTCAAGGGGTGACCTCCTCACATTCACAACAGAATTATCAGTCCTTCTCGGCGCAGGACTGCCGTTGGACAGAAGCCTGAATATCCTTGTAGATATATCTGAAAGCAGGGAAATGAAAAGTGTGGTTCAGTCGATCCTGAAATCAATCAGGGAGGGCAGCTCATTTTCTGATGCTGTTCAGAAGCATCCGAGGATATTCCCGAGACTCTATGTGAACATGATACGGGCAGGTGAATCCGGTGGGGTACTGGACGTCGTCCTTGACAAACTGAATGAGTTCCTGGAATCCTCAAAAGCCTTAAAAGATCATATTATTTCCGTTATGATTTACCCCGCTATCCTGATTGCAACAAGCGGCCTGTCAATCGTTGTCCTCCTCACCTACGTGCTTCCGAAATTTTCTGTGATATTTGCTGAACTCGGAGGCGCATTACCGGTGCCTACGCAAATACTGCTCGCTTTCAGCAATGCCCTCAAAACCTACTGGTGGGTTGCCCTCGCCATATGTGTAGCCGGATGGATCATCCTGAAAAATTACAAGCGGACTGATGCGGGCAGATACAATTGGGACAGATTCAAACTAAAGATGATGGGAGATGTGATCCGGAAACTTGAAACAGCACGGTTTTGCAGAACCCTTGGAACACTGCTCAAGAGCGGTGTTCCCCTCCTGCAAGCTTTACATAACGCAAAGGACGTCATTAATAACCGGGTCATCGCCTCTGCCATTGACACAGTCTCTGCCGGGGCAAAGGAAGGGAAAGGGATAGCAGCTCCCTTATCCGGTACAAACGTTTTTCCGCCGCTCGCGCTCTCGATGATCAAGGTTGGTGAAGAGACCGGCCAGCTCGATACAATGCTTCTGAAGGTTGCAAACACGTATGAAAAAAGTCTGAATGTGGCGATAAAAAGATTTGTGAGTCTCCTCGAGCCTGTTATGATCCTGACCATGGGTCTGATTATTGCAGCCATTGTTATTTCGATAATGATGGCAATATTCAGCATCATAGAGCTTCCTTTTTAACCCATGGATCCGATAGACATTCGCTCAAAGACCGGGGAGCCTGGCTTCATGCTCCTTGAACTCATCATCGTTCTGTTTCTGATGTCGGTCATTCTCGGCCTATCCGCGATCTTTTTTGCCAATAGCCTCCCTGGATACAGGCTGAATGCAACGGTGAGAAATATCTCTACGACGATAAAACAGGCCCGCTCATTTGCCAAAATGTTGAATGAACAGCAGATTGTCACGATAGACCTCGAAACCAGGCAATATGTCCTTGAAGGTCATGATCCCAAGGACATCCCACCGGATATTGCTGTCAAAATCATTGATCCTGTTTCCGGAGAAATAACCGACGGGAAATACCACATCGTTGTCCATCAGACCGGAGGTGTGGAAGGAGGGACCATTGTCCTGTGGAATGCAAGGAAAACACTGAGCATACAGATAGATCCGATTATCGGAACAGTAGGGATTCAGTAGATGCTAAATATAAAAAATAAGAATTATCTACTTCCCGGAACTACAAAGTGTTGTCATTCCGGCTCGTCCGGAATCTATCTTTACAAAGAAGGATTCCCGCCAAGCGGGAATGACAAAAGCGAATGTTTGCATTCTTCCCGTGGCTTCACCCTCCTTGAAGTCCTCGTGGCAACAGCAATATTGGCTATTGCGGTTACGGTGGTACTTCAGCTTTTCTCCGCTAATCTGAGGGCCCTTACGTTGTCGGAGGATTACGTATCTGCCACAAAAAGGGCAGAGGCAAAGATGCGGGAGATACTGGATGCTGCACCCCTTGCCGAGACATCTTTCAGTGAGACAACCGGTGATGGATACAGGATAGATGTGTCG
>JALHSV010000374.1 GCA_022865525.1 Thermodesulfovibrionales bacterium | reverse complement strand
CTTTGCCCTTGAAAAGGGCATAAAGGAAACATCAACCATTGAAAGGATCAATGCCCTGCGGGATAAGCACACGATAATCAAGGAATATGCTGATGAACTCCTCCACTCATTTGAGTTCATCATGTTGCTCAGAATCCGGCATCAGTTTGAACAGTTGAAAGAAGAGAAGGATATCAATAATTTCATTAACCCAAATGACCTCAGCAATCTCGAAAAAAGAATAGCAAAGGAGACATTTCAGCTCATATCAAGGATTCAGGACTTGATTATAGAACGATATAAAGCCATGATCTGGTAAATAATGTGCTTGACTTTTTAAAACACAGAAAACAACTACCGTTATCTATTGGGAGAAAATTTTTCTATAAAATCAGCAGCCGATTCCGGAGGTGTCAAACGGATTATCGAAACAGTCCTGAATGTTAAGAATGGAGAAATTGAATACTGGAAGGAATATTAATGAACCGAATTTGTTTTTTTGATATTAAAGAGCAAGAATTAAGCAAATACACCGTTGAGGTTCAGGGAAACAACTACAAAATAAAGGAGCAGCAGGAATTCCCTTTATCTGATTCCTATTACTTACCTGCTGATGCTGTATCAGAGAACATGGAAACGGTATATCTCAGTCTGCCTCTCAGCAGCCTTAATTTCAGGGTTCTTGATCTGCCATTTTCTGATAAGGAACGGGTACGGGAAGTTCTTCCCTTCGAGCTCGACGGGATGATTTTGGGTGGTGCAGAAGGAGTGATTTTCGACGCTGTAACTATCGGGAGAACCGAGAACACGTATCAGATTCTTGCAGTTTACATAGAAAAAAATCGTCTCAGGGACATCCTTGCGAAACTGAGCGTGCACAGGATAGATCCGGTCTGCATAACATCTCTTGAACTAAGGCATGCCCTGATGGGGTTTTCGTTATCGAAGCTTGTCCCTCCTGTATTCATAAACAATGAAGAGAGGATAACCCTTGCTGTAGAGGAGATGAAAAAACCGACGGTGAATTTACGGCGGGATGAATTTTCCTATACCCGTGACGTTGTAAAGACAAGGAAATCTCTGAAGGTAACAGCTGTGTTGGTTATCATGATTTTGCTCATCCTGGCGGCAGACATATTGTTCAGGATACTATCTTCAAGGCAGGAGATAGCATTCTTAAGAAACGAGATACGGAAATCCTATCTGGAGATTTTTCCCGGGGAGAGGACTATTGTGAATGAACTTCATCAGTTGAAATCCCATATAAAGGAACTCAAGGGCAAGGAAGATGTTTTCATCGGCGTAAAGCCCCTTAACGTGCTTTCAGAGCTTGCTCAGGTTGAAAGAGAAGGCGCAAGATTCAATGAGGTGACCATCGACAGAGAAAATATTACCCTGCGGGGGGAAGCAGGGTCGCTAAGCACAGTCCAGCAATTGCAGGAGAAACTGAAAAAATATTTTGACGAGGTAGCGATTTCTGATTCAAAGGCTTCGGTTCAGGGGAAAATGCTCTTCACCATCACGGCGAAAGAGAGGAAGGTATGACAGACCTTCTTAAGAACAGAAGAATTATCTCTTTTTCAGCCGTTCTGATATCTTTTTTGATTCTTGCAGCCCTCGGCATAAAAATGCTTTCATCCCAGACAAAAGAATTGCATCAGTTGCAGGAACAGCGTAAAGAGATGGCAGTACTCAGGGATGAGTTTTTGTCGCTGCAGCAGAAATTTCAGACGGTCCAAAACAGGAAAAATCTGACGAATGTACAGGGTGTGTTGCAGGCTGTTGACGAGGTTTTTTCATCAGTCGGCCTGAAAGACAAAGTGAAGACAGTGAAGAACACCGGGAAAAGAGAAACAAAGGATGGAATTGAAGAAGAGGCTGATGTTTCGGTCGAGAAGGTCACCATGAATGAAATG
>JALHSV010000042.1 GCA_022865525.1 Thermodesulfovibrionales bacterium | reverse complement strand
TCAGGCAAGGAGTGCTCCCGGGGGAGAACGGGAATTGCCGGAAAGCTTTCTTGATGCCCTGCAGAAAGAAGTGACGAGTAAATATAATGAAATGCTTCAGCATATTGGCTATGCATGGGCCTTTCAGAAAAACAGTATGTCAGCATGGAATCTGATGGACCAGGCAATGGAGAAAATGAAGCAGCTTTCCCATTTCGCTGAGGATATTGGCGGGAACGGTGTTCCGGTAATATTTAAACCGAAAAAGATAGACATAACAAAAGATTTTGGGAAGTCGCTCAAGCAAGCAGCAGGAGATGTCTTGAAATCCCATGTCAGGCATGGAAAACTTATGCAGGACGGGGAGTTTCAGAAGCATGCCGGTCTGGTCATCAACCTTGATCTGACTATTCAACAGGAACAGTACCAGGCAGATGAACTAAAAGACGTTCTCAATAATACAGCTAAAAAATAATATGACAGGGGAGGGCAGCTCGATGCTGTCTCACAGGGCTCAAAAGATTAAGCCGTCACCGACACTTGCGATGGATGCGAAGGCAAAGGCAATGAAGGCGGATGGAGTGGATATTGTTAATTTCGGTGTCGGTGAGCCTGACTTCGATACCCCGGACAATATTAAGGAAGCTGCGATGAGGGCTATTCGGGAAGGTTTTACAAAATATACGCCGGTGGGGGGCATTGAACCGTTAAAGGACGCGATTATTGAGAAGTTAAAGAGTGACAATAATCTTCATTACTCACGGGACGAAATCATTGTGTCCTGCGGAGCCAAACACAGTTTGTATAACATTGCACAGGCATTATTCAATGCCGGTGATGAGGTATTAATCCCATCCCCTTACTGGGTATCATATCCAGACCAGGTTCTGCTGAACGATGCTACCCCGGTTTTCGTAAAAACCTATGAGGCTGATTTTTTCAAGGCTCAATTAGAGGTTCTGGAAGCACATATTACCGAGAAGACCAAAGCCTTGATTTTGAATACACCATCAAATCCGACGGGGCTTACCTATGATAAGAAGAGCCTTGAGAGGATTGCAGAATTAATCTTGAAATACAACATATACGTCGTATCTGATGAGATTTATGAAAAGTTGACATACGGTGGATTTGAGCATGTCAGTATTGCATCAATAGATAATGCTATAAAGGAAAAAACCATTGTTGTCAACGGACTGTCGAAGTCCTATGCTATGACAGGATGGAGAATCGGATACGCAGCAGGTCCGAAGGAGATCATACAGGCCATGACCAATATTCAAAGTCAGTCTACGTCGAATCCAACATCCATAGCCCAGAAAGCTGCGGTAGAAGCACTAACTGGGCCACAGGATTTCATAAATACCATGCGTGCTGAATTTGATGGGAGAAGAACCTTTCTTGTAGATGCGCTGAATACGATTGCCGGCGTAAGCTGTCTGATGCCGACCGGGGCTTTTTATGCTTTCCCCAACACATCCGTATTGTATGGAAAGTCTTCCAACAATACCGTGATATCCTCTTCATCTGACCTTGCTCTCTATCTTCTTGAAGCAGCAAACGTAGCACTCGTCCATGGGGGAGCATTCGGAGATGACAATCATATCAGACTATCCTATGCAACATCCATTCAAGAGATAAAAAAGGGCGTGGACAGGATAAGAGCCGCTCTGAACAGACTTTCTTGAAAAACGAAGAAGATTTCCGATCCGGTTATGTTTCGATCATCGGGCAGCCGAATGTCGGCAAGTCCACACTCCTGAACACAATCCTTGGTGAGAAAGTGGCAATAGTAACACCCAAGCCGCAGACTACCCGAAACAGGATTCTCGGCATAAAAACAATTCCTGATGCACAAATCATTTTTATTGATACGCCCGGAATTCACCGGCCGCAACATAAACTCGGGGAAACCATGGTAAAAACTGCTGTAGGAGCATTACATGAGGTTGACGTTATTCTCTTCATGGTTGAGCCTCATGAACCTGACAAAAAAACTATGAGCATTATTGCTCTGTTGCGCACGGTGAAATCTCCTGTTATTCTCCTCATAAACAAGATAGACACGATCAAAAAACAGGAACTCTTGCCGATTATCGATCGTTTCAGCGAGCTGTATTCCTTTAAGGAGATCATCCCTATCTCTGCCATCAAACAGGACGGGATAAACATGCTTGTACAAACGATATGTGATAATCTGCCCCCCGGCCCTCATTATTTCCCTGACGACCTTTTTACAGACCAGGCAGAAAGGTTCATGGTGTCCGAGATCATCCGCGAAAAGATCATGGAAATGACAGAGGAAGAGTTGCCCTATTCCGTGGCTCTTGAAATTATCACATGGACAGAGAGGGAAGACGGGCTCATATCAATCAGCTGCAATATTTATGTTGAAAGAGAAGGTCAAAAAGCTATAATAATAGGGAAACACGGTTCAATGCTGAAGGCTATTGGGAGTGCCGCACGGATTGATATTGAAAAGCTCCTCAATACAAAAGTCTTTCTTGCATTATGGGTTAAGGTCAAGAAAAATTGGAGAGACGACGATCGACTGCTGAGGGAACTCGGGTATAGATAGATGTTGATACAAATGAAAGTTGAAGGAATGCTGTTCGATCCCCGCAGCAATATGTATATTCTTCTCCTGAAAGAAATTGACGGCAACGGAACACTCCCCATCTGGATCGGGAAACCCGAAGCTGATTCAATTGCTCTTGCATTAGGGAAAGTCGAGACGCCGAGGCCTTTAACCCATGATCTCATAAAAAATATTGCTGACAATCTGAAAGTAAAAATAACAAAGATTGTTGTTACTGAAATTCTTGACAATACGTATTATGCCTTTGTCTGTCTGAGCGACGGGAAAAAAGAAACCATGGTGGATTCGAGGCCAAGTGACGCTGTGGCTGTTGCGCTGAGAGTTAACGCGCCTATCTTTGTTGAAGAGACCATCATGGAACAGAAAAGTGCAGATGAGCTCGAGGAATGGCTGAAGAATCTTAAACCCGAGGATTTCGGGAATATCATGTAATGCTCAGGCGAACAGAAGGTATCGTATTAAGGACCTTTCCCTTCGGAGAAGCCGACCTGATTGTTACCTTTTTAACTGCTGATTTCGGATTGATCAAAGTATTTGCCAAGAGCCCCCGTAAGATCAAAAGCAGATTCGGAAGCAGTCTCGAACCGCTTACCTGTTCACGGGTATCCTTCTGGGGCAAAGAAGACGCTGACCTTCCGAGACTTACCCAGTCCGATATCCTGCACTCCTTTCAGATGATCAGAAATAACCTTCACGTGTTTCTGAAGGTCTCCGAAATCATAGAACTGACGATAACCCTTGTCCCGGAGAAGGATGTGAATAAAAAAATGTATCAGCTTCTGTTCAATACATTGCGTGCCATTGAACAGGGGATTGCTCAGTTTTCCGGACACACCCCTTCCGGTAAGGGAGCGGGAGGAGATTCACGGGGAGAAAAAAGAGTCCAGGGTGGCATAGATTTTCTGATGAGCCATTATAGAGTAAAATTTCTCAAATATGCCGGATTTGCGCCGAAGCTCGATGCCTGTGGCAGATGCGGGAAAAAGGGATTCTGTTTTTATATTTCGCAGGGGACGATTCTCTGTGAATCATGTGCAAAGGCTGCAGATACGCCAATAGAGGTTTCTCCGGCAATGATGAAATTGTATGCGGACCTTCTTCTGTGGGACACGGCCAAGATACAGAGGATAAAACCTTCGCATATGCTCCTTGCAGAACTGTCAGAGATTATGAGCATGCATATAAAATACATTCTTTCAAAGCCGTTGAATTCAGAGGCATTTGTTTGTGCAATTGGTAAGGAATTCTTTAAAGAATGAAGACGAAAGGATTTGCATGGAAAAAGTGATCTTGAAGACGGAATTCCCCGATATTGAGCTCGTGAAGCGAGGAAAGGTAAGGGATATCTACGATCTTGGCGGGCATTTGCTTCTCATTGCAACCGATAGGATATCTGCCTTTGATGTTGTTCTTCCCAGTGGGATACCTGGAAAGGGCAGGGTGCTTACGCAGATTTCCCTATACTGGTTCAAGCAGATGGAAAAAATTGTCCAGAACCATATTGAATCTACCGATCTAAAAGACTTTCCAAAAAGGCTCCATAAATATGCTGATATTCTTGAGGGAAGAAGCATGCTTGTCAAAAAGTCATTTCCGATACCGGTTGAATGCGTAGTAAGGGGCTATCTTTCAGGGAGCGGGTGGAATGAATATCAAAAAAACAAATCTGTCTGCGGGATTCAATTGCATGAAGGGCTTGTTGAGTCCTCAAGACTGGAAGAACCTATTTTTACCCCGAGCACGAAAGAGGAAGAAGGGCACGACATCAATATCCCGTATGATGAGGTTGAGAAAATCGTCGGTGGCGAGCTTGCACAGAAACTGAGAGATACAAGTATTACCATATATTCACGGGCAAGGGATGTTGCACGCAAGAAGGGCATCATCATTGCCGATACAAAATTCGAATTTGGTTTGTCAGACGGAAAATTTATGATTATAGACGAAATTCTTACCCCTGACTCATCACGCTTCTGGTCAGCGAACGATTATCTGCCGGGGAGAAGTCAGGACAGCTATGACAAGCAGATTGTCAGAGACTATCTCCTCACCCTCGACTGGGACAAAACATATCCCGGTCCAGGGCTTCCCGATGAAATCATTGCAAAAACAAGGGCACGATATCAGGAAATACTGAAGATTCTCACCGGGCAGGAATAATGTACGTTACAGACTTAACCGCTTTTTTATCTCGATCAGTTTATTAAGGGCTTCCTGAGGGGTAAGTCTTTTTATATCAATGTTTTTGATTTCTGTAACGACTGAATCTGTGAGAGATGAGAAGAGGTCAAGCTGTACGGTTCCTTTTTTCGTTTTCCTGTCTGCAAACCTCGGCTTCCCGGTTTCATTCAATTCTTCCTTTTCGAGATTTGCCAATACCTCCTTAGCCCTGTTGATAATGCTGTCCGGAAGTCCCGCAAGCCTTGCTACCTGTATGCCGTAACTCTTGTCTGCGGGCCCCTTCTCAATTTTCCTCAGGAAGATGATTTCGTCTCCCCATTCTTTCACTGCACTATTGTAATTCCTGACGCCATCATGCGTGAGGGCGAGTTCGGTAAGTTCATTGTAGTGTGTTGCAAACAGTGTCCGTGCATGTATGGTATTCAGAATGTGTTCTGCAACGGCCCAGGCGATACTTATCCCGTCAAAGGTGCTTGTCCCCCTTCCCACCTCATCCAGCAGGATAAGACTTTTTGCGGTCGCATTGTGTGTGATATTCGAAACTTCGATCATCTCGACCATGAAAGTGCTCTGACCTTTAGTGAGGAAATCAGATGCGCCAATCCTTGTAAATATCCGGTCTGCAATGCCTATGCGCGCATCGGATGCAGGGACAAAACTTCCTATCTGGGACATGATCATCGTAAGCGCAACCTGCCGCATATAGGTTGATTTTCCCGCCATGTTTGGACCGGTGATAATAAGAAGGCGGTCAGCATCGTTGTCCATGGAGATGCTGTTCGGAATAAACCGGGCGTCGGATTGGATTCTTTCAAGAACAGGGTGCCGTCCGTCGGTTATTTCAATGACGCCGGTATCGTCAACAGCAGGTTTCACATAGTTATGTCTCTTTGCGACAACGGCAAGAGAACTCAGAAAATCAATAATCGCAATTGCTGAAGCTGTCTTTAAAAGACGGGACGATTCTTTTTGCACATCATTCAGGACTTCCTGGAATATCTGATATTCAAGATTCTTCAGTTTTTCCTCAGAACCCAGAACCCTTGATTCATATTCTTTCAGTTCAGGTGTTATGAACCTCTCTCCGCCAACAAGGGTCTGTTTCCTGATATAGTCATCGGGAACCATATGGAGGTTGGATTTTGTTATTTCAATATAATACCCATAGACCCTGTTGTAGCTGATCTTGAGGGATGAGATACCTGTTCTCTGTTTTTCTTTGGATTCAAGTTCTGCGATAAAAGCTTTCCCTTTTCTCGAAAGGTTTCTCAGTTCATCGATCTCAGGATAGTATCCATCCTTGATGATACCTCCGTCTCTCAGGCTTATTGGAGGTGTATCGGTGATGCTTTTTTCGATCAGTTCCTTCAGCGCAGGAAATTCGGATATATTTTCTGCCATTGACCGGAGATAAACATTTTTGGCAGAGTTCAGAAATTTTTTGATATTCGGAAAATTGACAACAGAAATTTTGATTGCTACGGCATCCCGGGCATTTGCAGTTTTTGCGTTTATCCTCGTTGTGAGTCGCTCGACATCCTGTATCCTCCTGAAAGAGGTTCTGAGCTCTTCAAGCAGTTCAAAATCATCAGTCAGATATTCGACTGCGTCTATTCTTTGCTTGATTTCATTGATTTCGATAAGCGGCTTCATAATGGAAGAACGCAGGAACCTTCCACCCATGGGTGTCAGGGTCTCATCGAGAACCCATAAAAGGGTTTCTTCAGTGGAACCGGTTGTCAGGTTGTGCGTGAGTTCAAGGTTTCTTTGTGTCGTTGCGTCAAGAAACATATGGGAGTCGCTTCTCAGTGTAGAAATCTTTTTCAGGGTAAAGGTTTCTTTCTGCGTCTCTTGAAGATAATTGACAAGTGCACCGGCTGCAGAGATTGCAGCATTCATACCATCACAACCGTACCCTTCAAGGGATGATACCTTTAAATGCTGTAACAGTGTCTTGTAAGCGTCTGCATAATCGAAATACCAGTCTTCGTAAACAGATACAAAGAAATGATGAAAGGCCTCCTGATAATGAATATCACTCTGAATACTCTGGGGTATCAGGATTTCTCTCGGTTCGAACCGGTACACTTCGTCCTGAATATTGTCATGTGTCTCATACATAATGAACTCGCCTGTTGAGATATCAGACAATGCAATGCCATGTTTATCGCCGGAGGGAAAGATGCTGATGATATAGACATTTTCCTTCGGATTATCAGGTGTGTATGTTCCGGGGGTGATGACCCTTACAATATCCCTTTCGACAATTCCTTTTGCTTCTCTGGGATCTTCCATCTGTTCGCAGATGGCCACCTTAAGACCCGCCTTGATCAACTTCAGAATATAAGAATCAGCCGCAAAATAGGGAACGCCGCACATGGGGATAGGGTCTTCCCTGGACTTGTCTCTTGTTGTTAGTGCTATCTGAAGGATCTTTGAGGCTTTTTCAGCGTCTTCCCCGAACATCTCATAGAAATCTCCAAGCCTGAAAAGGACAATTGCGTCCCTGTATTTTTCTTTAACGCTGAAATATTGTTTCATTAAGGGAGTCAGTTCAGTCATAACGGATATTTAATACCATCATGCGGTGAAAGTGCAATACGGAAAGCAAAGCGTTGCAGGTCACAAGACCATGATAATTCCCTTTCTTATCTCCATGATTTGTCAATCTTAGCTGTAGCAGTACGTACAGACATCACCTGATGAACGGGGATGCCTCGTGATCAAATGGATTCATTCGGATAGCAAGCGAGAAAAGATACGGGTAGTTGTTCTTCAGGTATTTCATATAGTGGAGCCACTGGCTGATGAGCAGCGCATAGGCCCTTTTTGCATCACCAGAGAGATGCTTTCTGTCTGGCTGAAGAAGTGATGTGACATCTTTCCTGTAATCGAGTTCTTCGTTTAAATGGAAAACTGCACGGAGGAGTTCAGTAAATGATTCGTGTTCGAGGAGAGTGGGATTTTCGAGGAGTCTCAGGAGAAAATTACGCTGCGTGAGCAGGAACTCTCTCAATGTCTGAAAATCAATGTGTTGTGAATCGAGAGCAAAAGGATAATTGTTAAGAGAGTGCATGGCGCGCACAAAATCTTTATCAGACCATGAGTCGGAAATAATGAGATCCTTTTTGATCGATTCAAGCTGGGGATCGTATGACGAAAAAAGCGCGAGGAGCTTCCTGCCGACTTCGCTGAAGAACACACCGATTACCATATTCAGTTTTTCCAAGCGTGCTTTCTTCTCGCGCTGGTTCAGCATCATCTCGGTTGCATTCGCAATAACACCGAGGAATGTACCGACGCCCATGACGATCATGACGATGGCAAGTATCTTGCCGGCAGTTGTCAGTGGATGAATATCTCCGTATCCTACGGTAGCAAGCGTAACGATACTAAAATAAAAGGCATTGATAAACGAAAGCCCCTCGATGAGCATAAAGCCAGATATCCCCAGCACCATGACCGACAGGAATATGAGCAGGAATATTTTGAACCGCAATAAAAATGGATCCATTGTTTTCTATCTTATCATATGCAATGTGCACGATGGTAAAATGAGGCTCGATGAACCGAATATTCGATTGCTTTATTTGCATAAAGTTAAAAGGTTACATAGAAAGATTTTGTATCAAAGATTGGTGTGGCGGGGTACCATTAAAAAAATGGCAGATGATGTATGTGAACGCATCCCTGCCATTTCGATTTATCCATTCGTTGCTTGACCAGCAACTTTAGCTCTTTCAGCTCTTTCATTTGTGGCATGACTTTCCAGGATTCTCTTTCATAACCATCTTGAGACCTTCCCAGAAAGTAGCCTCTCTCATGAGCATCTTCTTGCTCAGAGGTTTTTTCATTTTAATCACCTCCTTTTAGTCTTATAGATAATTGCTATGCAGACTTCCCTATCGATAACGTATCTAAATAATAGCGGATAAAAAAAGTTTGTCAATACATTTTTTGGAATTTTTAGCATCAAGATGTTGACTTAAATGCTGATATATGTCAATCTATCAACGAAGTCCAGAAGTTTTTGTATTATTAAGGCCGCAAAGACTTTTAGCTTTGTGGCCTTTTTTATTGCTCATTCTGAGATTTTAATTTATACGTAAGGAGGTAAAGGAAATGGCTCAAGGAAAAGTAAAGTGGTTTAATGACTCTAAAGGGTTCGGCTTTATCACAAGAGACGACGGTACTGATATTTTTGTCCACCATTCTTCCATTCAGGGAAGCGGATTCAAATCCCTTGCTGAAGGTGACTCAGTCAGCTTCGATAATGAGAATGGCCCAAAAGGTCTCAAGGCAATTAATGTAGTTAAACATTAATATACGATGGAAGTCCCCCTGCAATACAAAGGGGGACTTCTGCATTTTGAGGGTGCGATGGCACATAAACAAAATTACCTGGAAAGAATGGAAAGAAATAAACAGCAGAAGCTTGCATCTGGTTTAATTTCTGAACGCTTTCCCGAGGTATCAGACATCATTGTTCATATGACATACTATCAGACAGCAATCAATCCAGTTCTGATGTCACGAACAATTAATTTCTGGCCCACACATCATGCCTATTTCAATATGGATTGCATGAAAAAAGACTGCGTTGATGGTGGTTTTGACCTTACCTCAGTAATTCATGACATGATTAAACATCAACAGAAATCCACAAAGGGAAAGCTGAGTTGTAATGGAAGTGTCATCCCCCCTGCCTCTGACCACGCAAGCATTGCTTACGAAATTACTATTAAGTACAACAAAAAAAAATAAGAAGAGATCATTTGGACTCTGCTAATATCTCTGTTGAACTGTGTAGTCCCCCTCCCGAAGTTCACGAATAAGGTCGTCAGAAGTGTAAATATCCTTATCAAATACGGTAACTATCCGGCCTATTTCATCAAGCGTATGTGCATCACTTCCACCAATGCATTT
>JALHSV010000373.1 GCA_022865525.1 Thermodesulfovibrionales bacterium | reverse complement strand
CTTAAACTCTCATAGCTTTCCGAAAAACATACTGTAACAGTTTCCCAGTTAGACAGACACAGTACAAAATGATACAGCATGTCACTACTGTCCGGCTATAAGTCGAATAATAACAATTGGTTGTGATAATCGCTCATTTTAATTTTGTAGAACTCTTGCGAAAACACTTCTGAAATAGGTGTTTTCTCGAAAATCGACACACTTAAAAACTGTAGAATTGTGTAGAGACTCTGGTCGAGATCGAGCCTTTTTTTGAGGATCGCCACAAGTATATAAACAGAGACAGCGATCCAAACCTGCGTCTTGACGGCGTTGGCAGATGTCCCATAGAAAGCTTTGATTCGCAGGTGCTGTTTGATCCATTTGAAGAACAGTTCCACTTGCCATCTGGCTTTGTACAGCATCGCAATGATTAGTGCTGGCAGGTCGAAATTGTTGGTAATGAAAATCAGATTTTTGTCTGTGTCGGCATCGTAATAGCATATTCGCCGAAGAGGAATCGGATAATCTTTGGCTGTGTCGACTCCGGTTGTTATGATAGTCTGGTCGCACCGCAGGCCTGTGGATTTGTCCACGGGATGAGAGTAGCGTCTCTTGAATTGAAAGTTGCGTTTGCTGCGTGTCACAAAAAAAGCGGATGCCTGCTGTATCGTATAAAGTCGGGCGAAATCCAGATAGCCGCGATCCATCAGATAGAAGGATCCCGGCTGAGCAATTAAAATGTCGAGAACATTGACATCGTGCAGTTTTCCGTCGGAAATATGGATGAACTCGGGAATACTGCCTCGTAAGTTGAGTAATGTATGAAGTTTGATGGCACCTTTGGTTTTGCGAAACCGTGCCCAGGGAAATAGAGACAGGCATAAATCGATAGTTGTTGAGTCGAGAGCATAGACTTCGGCTTGCAGATTGATGCCGAAATCGTCCCTGGCATAAAGGTCTTTGGCAATGGATATAAGGATTTGGGCGAAGTCGGCATAAATTCGCCAATCTCGATTTTCGTTGGCATCGGCCAATGTGCTTCGAGAGATGCGGGATCGAATTCCCATGTGATAAAGTTTTGACGGATTGCCTCGCAGGCATACTTCGATATCTCGCAAACTCTCTCGGTAAGTCAATTGAGCGAATGCCATGCAAAGAAACTGGTCCATGCAGGAAAATTTTTGTATTTTGCGGTCGCCATGATATCGTTTGACGCATTTGCGGAAATCCCAGTGAGGCAGCAGGTCCATAATTTGAGAAAAAACGGTTCGCCCTGTATTCATCCGCCAATCCTTTATCAGGAAATGGGCTAAATGCTACAGGCAAATTGAAATCGTTTGTAGTAGTTTTATTGGACAACATATTGCAGTCTATAAAGTTATAAGAAAATCAAGATTCAACAACCGGACAGTAGTGAAACTTCGTATAAGATTATATCAGAAATTCAACCATCTCAACCATGTTCTTGTAATTGGCCAACGCCGGCGGCGGCAGTTTTCGGCCGTATGGACATGATGACGGCATAAGTACAAATCCGCGGCCCTGCCCCTCAGTGCCCTGTTCTATTGCTGTT
>JALHSV010000372.1 GCA_022865525.1 Thermodesulfovibrionales bacterium | reverse complement strand
TTGTCATTCCGAAGAAATTCTCACCAGCTTTTCTACTCTGTCTACAATCTCCCTTGGCTCTACGGGTTTTGGGACATAGTCATCCGCCTCTATTTTCATGCCCATTTCCTTGGTATAACTTGTTGTAGGTATGGCATCTCCCACTGCCGTCAACAGCAGAATGGGGATATGTCGGTATTTGGGGTCAGCTTTTAGATGAGCACACACCTGATAGCCGTTCATTTCGGGCATCATGACATCTAAAATGATCATGTTCGGCTCTTCTGTTTGTGCCTTTTTCAGCCCCTCTTTTCCATCATGGGCAACAGTCACTTCATAAGATCTGCTTTCTAAAAGGAGCTTGGTAGCCTCTGTAAAATCTTCGTCGTCATCTACCAGTAAGATTTTCTTTTTTTCCATCTTTTTCTCCTTAATCCTTGCCTTCTTTCTTGAGGACTTTTCCTATACGTTCTAATAATACCGTATGCTCAATGGGTTTCTCTACATAATCGGCAACGTCAAGTTGTACGCCTGTTTCTAATTCATAACGACGCTTGCTGGCATCTTCCCTTACACTGCTCAGAATGATAATGGGTATGCGGGCATACTTTGCCCACCGGGGATCTTTCAATTCTTTGCACACTCCAAAACCATCCAGCCTTGGCATGAGGAGATCCAGAATCATCAAATCAGGGTTATCCACTTTAAGCTTATTCAGGCCATCAATCCCATCTTGAGCAGTGACTACCTTATAGCCATTAGCCTCAAGGATGAGGCTGATAGCTTCTCGGATTTCCGGGTCATCATCAACAACCAATATTTTCGCACTCATCATTTTCCTCCTTATACCCTGAACTTACTAAGGTTCTCATAATTGAAAAAACATTTACCGGAAAATCTCCCCTTACCCCTCTTTACCAAAGAGGGGTAATCCTCCCTTTGGCAAAGGGAGGTTAGGAGGGATTTTATTATAATCATGTTAATCCTATTATGGGAACATTAGTAATACAGAAAACTCATCTTTCTATTTAAACTATTACAGTATAGGTCTTGGGAGCAAACCAGCCCTCTCTGCAATAACTGGTACTATATCTTCCCATGCCACAGCCATGATATGGATGCCATGGATACCATCTATCTCTTTTATTTGCTCGATAATCTCCAGAGTTATTTTTACCCCTTCTTCCTTGACATCTTTGGCATCCTCCAAGCGGGTAACAATCTCATTCGGCACACTCACTCCTGAAACATTATCCCTCATATAGCGCGCCATTCCCACGGACTTTATCGGTATTACTCCCGCAAGAATATGAACCTGTTTATCCAATCCCTGATCTCTTACCATCTCCATCCACCTGGCAAATTTACCTACATCATAAACAGCCTGGGTTTGAATAAAGTCAGCGCCCGCTTGCACCTTCTTGGCAAGCCTTATAACCCTGTATTCAAAAGGATCGGCAAAGGGGTTTTCGACTGCGCCAATAAACAGGGGAACCTCCCCGGAGATATTTTCCCCGCAGAGAAATTTCTTTTCATCCCTCATGGTCTTGACGGTTTTCACCAACTGTATGGAATCAATGTCATAGACATTCTTCGCCGTAGGATGATTGCCGAACTTCTGATGGTCACCTGAAAGACAGAGCAAATTTCGAATTCCCAGAGCAACGGCGCCCAGGATGTCGCTCTGGATAGCGATCCGGTTGCGATCCCTGACCACCATCTGCATTACAGGATCAATACCCATCCTGATCAGTATGACGCATCCGCTTAAACTCGACATACGGACGATGGCCGTCTGATTGTCCGTTACGTTCAGAGCATCACAGTAAGATTTGAGGATGTCACCCTTCTTCTGAATGACCGAGGCAGAGGTACCCTTCGGAGGACCTACCTCAGCGGTTACGGCGAAATGACCCCCTTCCAGTACCTTTTCCAGATTGCTTCCGCTTTTCATCGTGTCTCCCCCCTACGATTCCTTCCCCTCTTCAGCTATATGTTCCAATACTACCCGACGAGGTCCTCCGTATAATCCGGTTGACCAATCCTTGGGAAGCATAATCTCGGATAGCTTTTCCAGAGTACCCAGCTTCTTCATCCTCTCCACAATCAGGTACCAGGCGCAATCCACGTCCTGGCTTATCTCGCATTTACCGTCACTTGTTCCGCCGCATGGTCCATTCATGATGGATTTTGAGCAGCGGGCTACAGGACATATCCCGCCGGTCAAGTGTAGAATGCAGCCTCCGCATCCCGCGCAGAGTTCCTTAAATATACCGGCTTTTTCAACAGCTCCGAAGAACTCCGTGTTAATGCCCGGATATGCCGGTGTATCTCCTGTCCTATCCGAGAGAAAATTCACGCCGACGCCGCAGGCCAGAGAGAGCACCACATCAGACGCCCTCAGTTCATCCGCCACATGCTCAAAGAATTCAGGTTCGCACTGCCTTTCGATCGCAGCATGTTTGACCTCCATGCTTATGTCTTCCTGTGCTGCCTTCATCCTTATCAGGGAAGCAAGAATCTCCGCCTCCTTGCCCCCACCTGCATGACAGATTGCTACACACGTATTACAACCGAAGACCAGAACCTTCTTGAAGCTCTTGATCATCTCCCAAATTTCTTCAAATGGTTTCTGCTTACCAACAATCATTGCTATCCGTTCCTTTTCATCCCGTTTCGCCTGCATACCGCGAGCCAGACAGGAGAAGGGCCGAGCTTAAGAATTCTTTCGGTGAATTCGGTACAGATCTCCGCCCACCTTGGTCCCATTGCCGCTGACAGGTTATACATTTCCAGGCGTGCAGGATCGATGCCCACCTTGGGCAATAGATTTTTTGTATACGTAACTCTTCTTGCTGCGTAAGTATTACCTTCCAGGTAATGACATTGCCCTTGCAGTCACCCTGCTACAAAAACTCCGTCCACACCCTTCTCGAATGCATGCAGGATATGGATGTAGTCCAGCTTCCCTGTACAGGGGAGCCTGACAACCTTTACACTCGCCGGATAGGAGAGCCTCATAACTCCGGCCAGGTCTGCAGCCGCGAAGGCACAGTAATGACATGCAAAGGCGAGGATATTCGGTTCCCAGTCAGATGGTGTTTCGTGAGGTTTCTCTATGGAAGGAACCTCTTCTTGCACTCCCGCCTCTGCGACTTTAACCATTACTCATTCTCCCCTTTTCTCCTAAATAAAATAATCTTATCCCACAGTCTCACATTCCACTGCAGCGTCTATCATGGCCAGAATCTGGTCATCACGGAAGCTGTTTACCTGAAAAGCCTTGGCCGGACAAATGCCGGCACAGATCCCGCATCCATGACATTTGACCTCGTTATGAGCGACTTTGCCTTCCTCATCAATATAAGGCGAATCAAACGGGCATACCCTGAAGCAGCTCAGGCAGGACATACACAGGTCTTTTCTCTGCTTGGCGATGATCCCTGAAACAGATAGACGATCTTTAGAGAGAACAACGCCGGCACGGCCTGCTGCGGCCAATGACTGACTAATGGTTTCGTCAAGGTTCTTGGGCGCATGAGCCAGACCCGAGACAAAAATGCCCTCGCTCGGGAAGTCAACCGGACGAAGTTTCACGTGCGCCTCCAGGAAATAGCCGTCTGGGTTACGGGTTATCTTATACATTTCACCGACCCTGCCGGTTGTCGGGTGCGGTCTGAGCCCGGTCGAAAGGACCAGCCACTCTGTATCCAGTACTATGTCCTTGTTCAACATATAGTCCCATGTCTTTATCCTGAGCCTGTCACCTGCTGTGCTCTCGACCACAGGTTTTTTATCCACATCATAGCGTACAAAGATCACGCCTAAATCGCGTGCTTGCTTATAATAATCTTCACGCAGTCCATACGTTCTGATGTCTCTATAAAGTATGACCACCTGCGCTCCAGGGTTCCCCTGCTTAATGGCGATTGCGTTCTTGATTGCATCCTGGCAGCATATGCGTGAGCAGTACTGGTTCGGTTCTTCACGGGACCCCACGCACTGGATCATAACAAAGCGCTCACCGGATTTCGGCTTCTCACCCATAGCAAGCTTCTTTTCGAGTTCCCGCTGGGTAATAACATGGTCGCTTTTTTTATAGAGATATTCAGCCGGCTCATATTCCACGCCGCCGGTGGCCAATATGATCGCTCCATGTTCTATTTTGGTTCCGTCAGTAAGGGTTGTTTTGAAGTTGCCCACAAAGCCTTCGGTCTTCTTGACCTCAACGCCGGTATATACCTTGATACGCTTGTGGTCCTGAACCTGTGCTATCCTTGATTTCAGGAATTCCTGGACGTCATTTCCTTCCAGAGTACGGTAAAGATTTCTCAAAAGGCCGCCCAGCTCTTTCTCCCTCTCCACGATACAGACCTGGAAGCCCTGGTCAGCCAATGAGAGGGCTGCGGTCATCCCTGCGATTCCCCCTCCGATGACCATGGCTGCTGGTGTGACTCCCACGGTATCGGTCTTGAGTGGTTCGAGGAGCCTGGCCTTTGCTATTGCCATTTTTACAATCTTGATTGCCTTCTTTGTTGCCTCTTCTTTGTGTCCCATGTGGCACCAGGAGCACTGCTCACGGATATCAGCAAGATCAAACAGATACTTGTTCAAACCGGCCTCGCGAATAGTATCCTGGAACAGGGGCTCATGCGTCCTTGGAGTACAGGAAGCCACCACAACCCGGTTTAAGTTCTTTTCCCTGACCATCTGTTTTAACATTTCCTGGCTATCCTGTGCGCAGGCATAAATCGTGTTGGTAACATAGACAACTCCGGGCAGGTCTTTTACCGCTTCAACTACCCTATCGATTTCCACAGTCGAAGCTATATTGATCCCGCAGTGACAAACGAAAACACCAATCCTCGGTTCTTCTCCTGTCAAATCCCTTTCCGGGGGAAACTCCTTTGTAACCGTCTCTGTTCCGCGGGCGTCACCAAGCAATGCCATAACTTCGCCGGCCACAGCGCTCCCCTGCATCAC
>JALHSV010000371.1 GCA_022865525.1 Thermodesulfovibrionales bacterium | reverse complement strand
TCACCGGATTTCTTGATGAATTCAATCCTTGTGAATAGTGCATTCTTTCCGAATTGATAATCCGCCTCTGCCAAGAATGAATTTTGTTCTTTGCCGTGATCCGGGTTGTTCATTCCCCAGACCAATGCTGCTGAAAGCTTGCTGTCATGAGTAACAGAATAGTTCCCTATAAGCGATGCTGTTGTGCGGTGGATGCTCACATCCGGCTCAAAGGCTTCCGGTTCTTTGATATACCCATGAGAAACCTGCAGGCTGGTATTTTTTTATGGATTCATGGAAAGCCTCATGCTTGCAGAATTGAATTTTGGTTCGTCAATGTCATACCGTTTTTCATCCGGTTCCCTTCCGTTGAAGAGTGATGCGTCGATTTTGAAATGTTTGGAGAAATACCCTGTTGTTACTACTCCGAAAGTGACATGTGAGGAATCCTGCCAGTGATGGCCGAGAGGTGCATCCGGATTATTCTGTGCCGAGGGCCTGTGCAGGTATGCGGGTGGTCCGAGAGCAGGCTCTCCGGGAAGGCCAAAGTAGAGGAAGAGACCAGAATTCCTTCCTGTCTCAAGGCCATATGAAACAGATAGCTCGCCAAAGAGATCATGCGGGTGCTGCCGGTCGATAAGCCTCCTGCCATGCCAGGTTTCACCGCTCTGGAAGAGAAGAGGATATCCTTTCCCCCCTTCTGTCAGAAGATCGAGTGAGAACATGCTTCTCAGCATGATCGCTGCATTATCACCAAATTGATGCTTTCCCATGATCATGAACCAGTTTGGTGCATCAAACTTCTCATCTCCCCTTGTGCCGTCACTCCCGGCATCATGGTTGGTGTAGCGGAGATAGACATTCCAGTGCAGCATCAAATCCCATGATCCGTACTTGAAATGATGCGCATTCATGGATGAGGAATCTGGAAGCCAGCTTGTTCCGGATCCCTCTCGCTGCATAGGCTGCCCCTGGAAGAGTGCACTCTGCATGTCCATCTGTGTTTCTGCGCTGGTGTTTGGAGAAAAAACAAGCAAACAATATCCTATGAAGCAAACACGTATAATATTTTTGAATAAATTCATCTTTTGTCTCTCCATTCTTTTGGATAATTATTGCACAAGACAGTCAAACAGTAAATTATCAATACCCGAGATTATCGGTGATCGTATGGAGAGAGAAGTCAGAATATATTCACAGGTTGCATAAAAAATGGTGCCCACCTGTTTGGTTCACCGCGCTATTCCACGCTTTTGAAAATGATAGAAGATTAATAATTTCTAATTGAAGTACATCTTTAACGAAGATTGGATGAAAATAGTAGTGCTTCTTAGAGAAAGACTGCTCCTTACTCAAACTCTATTTTTATTTCTTCTGAAGGCTCACTTTCTAAACCATCTTTATCAATTGCTGTAATGTATAGTGTAATCGACTTTATCTTTTCCTCTGGTTGTGATTCATATAGATTTCGATCCACGGTTGTTACGAGTGTGCTTTTAAGCCATCCTTTTTTATAAATGTTATAGCCTTTAATGTCCGTTTCTTCATTCGCTTTCCATTCCAGATGCATCTTATTATGGCTTCCCTGTCCTTTTAATCCTGTTGGTGGTTTAGGAAGAGGTTTTGTGAGAGCACTGACTGTATTTGACATATCACTTTGGAGCCCGTCAATATCGACTGCTTTTATAGCATAATAATATTTAGTATTATTATTTAGATTCTCATCTATGAATGTATTTAAGTTACCTGGTACCTTCGTAAATGGATCACGATCAAGCCCTGCCTCTTTCCCCCTGTAAACCCAGTATTCAGTTATATCTATATCATCATTTTTGGTCCACTTGAGAACGGTCTTCCTTGCATGTCCACTTTCAGCAGAGACTTGTGCAGGGGCCTTTGGCCTCTGTTTCGTTGTTGCTGAAACAGGTTGAGACTGCGGACCGATGATTTCATCACCCCTCACGGAATAACAACTTGATAACTTGTAAGAATAAATAACCCCATCCGATAATTCTTTATCCAGGAATTCAGTTTTTTCAGTCTTACCGATTTTTGTAAAGGCATTGGCCTCTTTAAGATTTCGATACACAACATATCCGACAACATCAGTGTCAGCATGTTTGTCCCATTGGACTTTTACCATTCGCGCTAATCCGCTTGCGGCGGTAATTTTCTGCGGCGGTGCCGGGGCGTCCTTTGTTCTTGCCTCCACTGCAGATGATAGCTCACCTGTTGAGCCATGTCTGCTTCTTACCGCTATTTTGTAAAAATAGGGTTTCCCATCCTCAAAATCTTTTCTGTCAGTATATGTTCCGGTGTCACTGTCCTCCCGCGCAATTTCCCTGAATTCACCATCTCCTGCATTTGATCTGTATATGACATAACTCTTTATGTCAGGATCATGTTTCATGATGTCCCAACTCAGAACTACCTCACGGACTCGCACCCCCTCAGATCTTAGATTTTTAGGTGGCGGTCCAACCTTTTTTGTCTTTCCAATGACAGGCTCAGACATCAGGCTCTCATTTCTTAAAATATTGAAGGCAGTTATTCTATAGTAAAAGCTCAAACCTTCCCTCATGTCATCAGTATCTTCATAAACGATATTATCTCTTCCGCTTATCTCTCCTATTTTTTGATAGCTTCCAGCAGCCGTGGAACTTCTGTAGATTCGATATCCCTCGACTTCGGGTTCATGGTTTGGAGCCCATCGTAAGACAACTTTTGTGGCATAATCACCTTCTAATGATCCGTCTGATGGCGCAGCAGGAACTTTTCTTATCCTGTCATTCCTGGCAATGGATTTAACAGCACTCGGGACCTTTGCAGAGGCGGTATGAGGCATGAGTTCTTTCACTGCAATAGTTCCGATAAAGCTCTCTTCTATCTGCAAGAGATCATTGGTTTTCGGATCCCTTAATTCTCTTCCGGCCCTGAACACTATATATTTATCACCTTTTTGCAGACCATCTAACGAGCCGAGAGAAATCGTTACGTGCACATCGTCTCCATAGCCACTTGCATCAAGGATAAATCCTTCCGTATAGGGCTCGAGACTGGTTACCCTTATTTTATGTGGAGAGTCTTTACTCCCTGCTGTTTTGCAATTATTCTGTGCGTCACAGGCAGAGAGATAATATTCAAATACCGAATCCTTTTTCAGGTAAGGGTCAGGGACAACTGCTTCATACATGTTTTTAACCTTTCCCGAAAGAGCCATATCAACCCTTCGGAAGTTCGTCATGCCTTCTGCTCTCACCATTACGAAAGCTTCCCTCACTGATTGATTGTCTGAAATATGCGCTTTTATAAGATTATTGTTTTCCTTTACGAACTTTGCAGGAGGTTCGAATATAATAGTTGGCAGCTGAGTATCAACCTGCGTGAGATTCTCTGTAATCTCTGCTGTTTTATCTCTCAGAATGTCTACGGTAATTTTTTTCTCTAAATAACCGTCTTTTTTCAGGGTAACGGTATACTGCCTCACGGGTAATTCCGCGATACTTAGGGGAGTTAATCCCGCCTTCTTATCATTCATGATTACCTCGACACCGGAAGGCTCAGTTTTAATAGAAAGACTCCCCTTATGTGGAACAAGGGTGTATGTTTTCTCTGTCAGGGGAGTTTGGACATCAAGAGAATCCAGGACCGCATCGTGGTCGGCTTTTACGACCCGTAGCATATGCACTCCGGAAGATACATTCTCGATGGTGACAGGGGTTATACCTTTCGCTTTTCCATCCCAGAAAACCTCTGAATTCTCTGGCTCAGAGAAGATCCTTACTAAGTAAGTGACCGGCAGTAAAGTGAAAAGTGCATCTGCAGTCTCATTTGCTTTTACCATAATCGGTTTTTTCAGTTCATTATATTTCTCTTTTGACACGGCAATCAGATATTCACCAGGAGCGAAATCTTTTATGAACAGGGGTGTTGTACCAATTGCTTTGCCACCGAGATAGACGGTTGCTGCTGACGGATCGGATGTGATATGTAGTGAGCCTGTGTTCTGAAACTGAGCTGATATATCCGTATTCTTACCTGGTTCGAGCGTAACCATTCTTACAATATCTTGTCCTGTTGCAGTGACCCTTACGGTATACGTACCGGGCGGAAGATTATGAATTACAAGGGGGGTATTGCCTTTCTTCGTGTCCTCTATAAACACCTCTGCACCATGGATATTCGATTGCACACTCAGATTTGAAAGGCTTTGTGAAATGACCTCATGATACAGTGATATCACTTTGGGCGGGAATAGTTCAGGGTCAAGCGTCTTGTCCGGGGCTGCTGCTATTGCTTTTTTAAAGGCTCCCCTTGCAAGACTTTCTTGACCTTTCCCCAGATAACTCAATCCGAGATAGAGATTTGAATTGTGGAGTTCTTCGTTTCTTGCTTTATCAACCGATGTCAGCTCAAGTTCACGAATAACGTTTTTTAGTTCATGGATTGCTTTATTGAAATCTCCTTTTTCATAAAGAGCAATGCATTTCCCCAAAGTCTCTGAAACATCTCCCGCACATACTGATTGAGGATTGAGAAAACAGATGATACACATGATACCCCCAAAGAGTGAGACTCTCTGAACCCGGGATATTGTGCGGATGATATTCTTTCGAGTAAACATTATTCGCTCTCCTTATTGAGCCGAACGCTGATGCGTTCGGTCTCGCCTTCTTTCATAGTGAATGTCTTGATGAAATCCTCATAGCCTTCTTTGCTGACTTTAATCTCATGTTTCCGTGTAGGTATTTTATCGAGGGTTAGGGGTGTCTGACCTATCAAGCTGCCGTCCAGAAAAACTCTGCCCCATGGCGTAGCATTGACAATTAGAGTACCAAACCCACTAAACTTATGTGCAATCTTTGTCGTTTTTCCTTTCGCAATAGTAACTTTTGTCTCCCAGTCAGGAAATTTTGGGTTTTCAAGTCTGACACTGTATAAACCGGCCTTTAAAGTATCCAATGTGATCGGTGTTGTCCCATAGTTTTTCCCGTTGATAAAAATATTTGCCCATGGTATTGTACTAACCGTTAAGCTTCCATAGCTTTCTTCTTCAACTACCTTTTCAATCATACTCTCCTGTTGTTTGGGTTTTGACTCAACGGGAATCTGTTCCGTCTTATGAGCGGGGGGCTGTTGAAGGACCTGAACATTCGCCTTTTCATCTGCACGTGGCCAAAAGAGAATAGTTGCCACGATGATTACAAGTGCAAGGGAAATGGTAATTATATAAGGATATATCGTTCGTGCAGGCGATGATTTTTGCTCTTCTCTCTGCCGAGGCAAGGGCGTATGCTCCTGTTTATACTGGATACTTACTGTCTCTTCTTGTATCTCGGCCTTCTGCTCTTCCTCAATTTCGGCCCTAAATAAATCCTTCATAAACCGCCTGAGAATATGAGACGGATCAACTGAAAGCAGTTTAAACAATGTATCTCCAAGTTCAGCTTCCATATCTGAAGCTAACTGGTAACGTTCCGCAACTTCTTTTTTCAGTGCCTTTAATGTCTCTGCCTCAAGGTCAGGAGGGACATCGGCATTGATGAACGACGGAAGGGCTTCAATCTTTGCTTCCCTGACTCTTTCGAGCGTATTTATTTCAGTATCTCCCTTAAAGAGTCTCTGGCCTGTTAACATCTCATACAGTACGATACCCAATGAAAATATATCTGACCTTTGATCAATAGTTTTTCCCCATGCCTGCTCAGGAGACATATAAGCCAGTTTTCCTTTCAACAGACCTGTTGTTGTCTTAGCATGCGTAGTGGCTTTTGCAATTCCGAAATCGACGACCTTTACTTCGCCCTCGTAAGATATAAGGATATTTTGAGGACTGACGTCCCGGTGAATAATATTAAGGTTTTTCCCCGCGGAATCTTTTTGGCTGTGGGCGTAACTCAGGGCAGCTGCAGCCTCTTTAGCAATAAATACTGCGAGGGATAGTGGTAATTTGATATTTCGTTCCTCACACCTTTTTTGGATGGCTTTTAGATCCTTCCCCCTTATATATTCCATTGCAATAAAATAGTTTTGATCCGTCTTCCCGAAATCGTAGACCTGTGCAATATTCTTATGGCTTAAACGTGCAATAAGTTTTGCTTCAGCTATGAACATCTCAATGAATTCATCATCTGAGGAGAGGTGAGGCAGGATCCTCTTTATTGCAAGCAACCGTTCAAACCCCTCTATCCCGAGCTTTTTTGCTTTAAAAAGCTCTGCCATCCCTCCAGAGGCAACCTTTTCGAGCAAAATATATTGGCCGAAACGTTCCATAACTGTTTACACGTCACTCACTGTTGTAATGGCACGATTCATATCAACACCTCATACACATCTACTTCTGTCATCTTGCCTTTTACCTTCTGGATTCCAACAGGCCGCGTATGAAACATATCTTTTATGTGGATATAGGTCGTCTCTCCTATGTAAATTTTCCCTTCTCCAGCCATTTTCTCTAAACGAGAAGCAATATTAACGGTGTCGCCTATCGCTGTATATTCCATTCTTTTTGAGGAACCAATATTGCCAATAACCGCTGTTCCCGTATTGATTCCTATTCTGATGGCATATTTATTCAGCTTCTGAATCCTTTTCTGTATTTCAATCGCTGCCCTCACTGACATCTCAGTATAATCAGTGGTTTGCAATGGACTCCCAAATATTGCCATTACAGCGTCTCCGATAAACTTGTCAATGCTCCCCTTATATCGGAAAACCTCATCAATGATGATATCGAAATATTCATTCAGAAGCGTCGCTGTATCCATCGGACCGAGTTCTTCCGAAAGTCGAGTAAAATTCTTTATATCTACGAAGAGGACTGTTATCATCCTTTCGTTTACATCACATATTCCTCTACCCTTGATTATTTCTTCAACGATTTGCGGAGAATGGTATCTCATGAGACATTGCCTCGCCTCACGTTCACTGCGTATTTTATCTCTCAAATTGGCCCCTTCAATGCTAATAGCAGCCAGATTCCCAATAGTGGTAAGCAGGGCAAGTTCATCGTGAGTAAACTGTTTGTCTGCATTAAGGTTATCCACATATATAGCACCAGCCACATGCTCAAGCCCAAGCAAAGGGACACACATAGCAGAACGAATGCCATAGAGAAAAATACTTTTGGATTCGGTGAATCGCGAATCTCTTTTTGCATCAGCCACCAACAGGGCGATCTCTTCATTCATGACCCGGTTAATTACCGATCTGCTCAACATTAATTTATTCTCTTTACTTGACTGTTTGCTGAGAAATGTGTTTAATGTTTCCTCAGTTATGTATCCGAGTTCTACCAGTTTTGTTCCGAATCTTCCCCCATCTTTTTTCTGGAGGGAAAGAGCCTCCTGTATCTGATGCTCTGTCACTAATTTGGCACTAAGTAGATGCTGGCCTATCCTTGTATAAATGTCACTGATAAGCAAAGGTTTTACATCGTTTGATTCCTTATCTTTCATGAGGATATATATTCGTTCAGCCTCTATATTTTTGAGAATTATATCGACGGTCAGATTGAATATGGATCCGATTTCGGATTCTCGGAGAATGCTTTTGCTTAACTGGTAGAGGGCAGTGAGAATATTTTGTCTCTTGGGAAGATCAGCAATATGATCATTGCCCTTTTCTTCAATAACCTCTTTTAAAATATCTCGTGCGGGTTTTATGGTTGTGGTGTCTGTTGTATCATTTTCTGAAAATATATCTTCTTTTTCATAATCAAAAAGAAGGGTGTTGTTGCCAATGGTGACTTTATCACCAGATTTAAGGTTAACGCTGAAGACCTTTATATCATTTACCAATACACCATTGTGACTTCCAAGGTCCTTAAGAATATATGCATCCTGCTTTATCAGTATCTCAGCGTGATATCTGGAAATATTTTTGTCTTGAAAAACAATGTCATTATCAGACATTCTGCCAATTTTGAATGGGGAGCTAAGAATAGAATTGACTTGGCCTTCTTTTTCTCCTTCTATAATGGTCAAGTGAGCAATAGAAGACAATGAATCCCCCCAAACTACAGCTTTTTCATAATGCTATCCCTTTATAAAATACGACTGTTTCTAAATTATCAGCAATAATTTTGATTGTCAATATATCATCACTCATAAAAGGGAACTGGCCAGGCACTTTGTGCATTCAAAATCATAAAAAGGAGAGCGGGGTCAGATATTTTTGTGGTGGAAATTTACCACCGTTTGGGGCTTCTGGGGGAACTATAATTCATTGATTAGCTTATCTAAAAACTACAATAAGATGAAGAAAGATGCCATCTGCGTACTATAAATATTCCTAAGTTCTCTTTAAATATCAATGGAATTATTACTTTATTCTTGTTCAAATTGTTTTTTGGGAAATTTTTTGTACTGAGCCTAATCTATTCATTTCCAGGAGTACTCTGCTACCGGAAGGATTGTAGTGAAAATCTCTGTTACAGGAAGGAAGGTTCACCGTCGTGTGTAAACGGTTGATGAGCAGCCCACTGGGTTGAGAACAACATTGATAATGATCATAAGTTGTCATTTTTTTGGAAGAGTGGCATCCTCATCTGATGATTGTTGTTGATGCTTTGCTGGAGATTCAATCGGCGGAATTTTCGTACGGTCTAAATTCGTATCATCCCATGAAGCAGAGTCATTTAGTGACTCTAAATGCGTAAACACTGTAACGCTCGGCAACGCATGAGAAATGTCAGCTTCTATACTTTCCAATAGCTGATGACCGCGTTGGACTGTCCATATACCGGGAACCAGCACATGAACTGATACAAACTGTCGCGCTCCAGATTGGCGAGTATGAAGCGCGTGGTACTGTACTCCATTCTGGATATACGGTTCTAATACTCTTCGTAATGTATTTTGCTGCTCAACCGGTAGAGCTGTATCCATCAGCCCCAACGCGGACTTGCGCACGATACGTACCCCCGACCAGACGATATTACCGGCGACAAGAAATGCTACAATAGGGTCCAGTCGTTCCCACCCGGTGAGTGCTACCGCGCTGACACCGACGATCACGCCCGCCGATGTCCACACATCTGTCATCAGGTGCTGTGCGTTGGCTTCAAGAGTAACCGATTCGTGGTGCTTACTTGCCCGTAGCAAGACAATCGCGACAAACAAGTTTACGAGTGAGGCAGCAATCGAAACCCCCAATCCCAGCCCAATCTGCTCAAGTGGTTTTGGGGAAATAAGCCTTGGAATAGCTGCTACGCCGATACTTCCGGCGGCAATCAGAATCAACGTCCCTTCGACGCCACTTGAAAAGTATTCGGCCTTACTATGTCCGTAGGCATGGTCCTCATCGGCTGGGCGAGCGGCTATCGTCAACATCGCCAACGCCATAAGTGCGCCAACAAGGTTGA
>JALHSV010000370.1 GCA_022865525.1 Thermodesulfovibrionales bacterium | reverse complement strand
CGGTGCTCAATCTGCGCGTCTCGTGAAATATTCCACATCAGCAGAGGTGAGCGGAGATTATGATCATGTCGTTGGCTATGCAGGCATTGTGCTGAGATAATTCGTTCGATCGCGGTACAGAGATGGTACATCCCGCAGCCCCGAAACGCGGGGAAGGAGCACGGCAAGAATAACCTATTGTTTTTAATGTGCAATTTATGATATATTCTTAAACCTGGAGGTAGAAATGTACGCAATAATCGAAAATGGGGGGAAACAGTACAGGGTCTCTCCCGGGGATTTAGTTCACGTTGAAAAACTCTCTTTTGACGCTGGAGCAGATATCACGATCGAGACCGTTCTCATGGTCAATCAAGAAGATAAAAATACCTATGGTTCTCCGTATGTCAGCGGTGCAAAGGTTATAGCTTCAGTTGTGAAGAATGGCAAGGCACGGAAAATACTCGTCCATAAACAGAGGCCGCGCAAAGTCTACAGAAAAACAAATGGTCACCGGCAGTCGTATACAGCATTAAAAATTAAAGAAATAGTTTTCGGAGGATAGATATGGCACATAAGAAGGGCGTAGGCAGTTCAAGAAACGGCAGGGACAGCGAGTCTCAGCGCCTCGGTGTCAAGAGATTTGGTGGACAGGTTGTCCGTGCAGGCAACATCCTGGTCAGGCAGAGGGGTACAAAATTCCATCCGGGGACGAATGTTGGAAGGGGGTCTGATGACACTCTCTTTGCTCTGATCGACGGTGTGGTGAATTTTGAGCGGAAAGACAGGGCAAGACTGAAGATAAGCGTTTATCCGTTGTCACAATAAAAATAAAAGAGATTTCAGCGTAAAAAAGGCGGGCATTGAAGCCCGCCTTTTTTGTTAGGCAGATTAAAAATGAACTTTGTTGACTATGTGAAGATTTCTGTGAAGTCGGGGGATGGCGGAAGAGGGTGTGTCAGTTTCCGGAGGGAGAAATATGTCCCGAGAGGCGGTCCGAATGGCGGAGACGGGGGAAGAGGAGGACATATTATCTTCAAGGCGACTGACGAGTTGAATACGCTCCTTGATTTGAGATACCACCGGGAATACCATGCTCAGAGGGGTCAGCATGGCATGGGAAAAAAGATGCACGGTAAGGACGGTGAGGACCTTGTTATCCCTGTTCCTGTTGGAACCATCATAAAGGATGCAGATACCGAAACCGTCATCATGGATCTTGATAAACATGGAATGGAAACCGTCATTGCAAAAGGAGGCAGGGGCGGCCTGGGGAATTCTCATTTTGCTACCTCTGTCAGGCAGGCTCCACGGTATGCCCAACCAGGAGAGGCAGGAGTAGAGAAACAGCTCATCCTCGAACTCAAACTCTTTGCCGATATAGGATTAATAGGGCTTCCGAATGCAGGGAAGTCAACCCTGTTATCCGTGATATCGTCTGCACGGCCAAAGATCGCAGAGTATCCGTTTACGACGCTCGCTCCCGTCCTTGGCGTGGTTAAAATGGCTGATTACCGGAGTTTCATTGTTGCTGATATTCCGGGTCTTATCGAGGGTGCACACAGGGGTGTTGGTCTCGGCTTCCAGTTTCTGCGCCATGTTGAGAGAACAACTCTGCTCCTCCACCTTGTTGATGTGTCGGAAATGGCTCAGGGCGATCCGGTAGAAAATTTTGAAAACATCAATAGAGAGCTGGAACTCTTCAACCCGGATCTTATGAAAAAACCCCAGGCGGCTGCAGGAACAAAAACTGACGTAGCAGGCAATCGGGAAAAACTGGATAAGATGGAACGATACTGCCGGGATAAGGGAATAGATTTTTTCCCGGT
>JALHSV010000369.1 GCA_022865525.1 Thermodesulfovibrionales bacterium | reverse complement strand
AGCTCTGAATAAATTTTATTGGTCGCTTCCTCATGAGATACGTGCACCCCGCGAAATGAATTCAAATAGAGTTTGACTGATTTTAATTCCACAATACGTTTATCAGGAATATAACGAATGTTGATGGTCGCAAAGTCGGGATATCCGGAGCGCGGGCACAGGCAGGTGAACTCCGAGAAGCTGATATGAATTTCGTAATCACGTTCCGTATTCGGATTTTCCCATACCTCAAGAACTGCTTTTGCTACAGCTTTCTCCCCGTATTTCATGTGAAAAATGTAACATCTAAACCCCATGCTTGTAAAGCATGACAAAATTATATTTTTCTCTGACTTGACATATTTTTTCCTAAAAATCTATAATTTAGGTTCAAAATTATGGCAACATACACCACATATCATCCCCATAACAAAAAAAGGAAAAAGACTCACGGCTTTCGGGAGCGCATGAGTTCCCCAGGCGGGCGTAAGGTTCTCAAGAGGAGAAGGGCCAAAGGACGTAGCAGACTTAGCGTTTAATGCGTAAGAATTCTTTACGCTCCTTAGCGAAAAGACGGGATTTTGAGCTGGTTTTTAAGAAAGGATTGAGTTCTGCTTCAAAATATCTCGTCATATATGCAAGGCCCAATGAACTAAACTGGAACCGTCTGGGTCTTTCTGTAAGTAAAAAAATCGGTAAGGCTGTTACGAGAAACAGAATAAAACGTCTCCTGAGGGAAGCCATGAGGAAAGTGCTTGGAGATTTCCTGCAGCACTATGATTTTGTGTTTGTAGCAAAAAAAGCAGCTGCTGAAGGCAAACTGGAAAATTTTATCAGGGAGACAGAAAGATTCTTGCAAAAAATATCGCATGAGAAATCTTCTGATTGCATTCATAAAACTTTATAGATATATCGTTTCGCCACTGGTTCCCTCAAGTTGCAGGTTCATCCCTTCTTGCTCAGCATTTGCTATTGATGCCATAGCGAAATACGGTTGCCTCAAAGGATCATATCTTTCCGTGAGGAGGATTCTCAGGTGTCATCCCTTCCATCACGGCGGGTATGACCCGGTCAGGTAACGTATGGAAAAGAGAGCACTCATCGCATTAGGACTCTCCTTCGCAATCCTTATGATATATCAGTTCCTGTTTGTAAAACCTGAGCCACAGAAAGTTCCTCAACAGCCAAAGACAGTTGAACAAGAAAAATCTGGGGCACCATTACCTGAATCATCTCCTGCTGCGCCATCATCAGCAGTCATGGCTCAAAAGCAGAAAATACCTTCTGAAGAAAAAGAGGTCAGAGTCGAAACCGAATTATATTCGGCGGTTTTTTCATCAAAAGGCGCTGCGTTACAATTCTATGAACTAAAGAAATATCAAGATAATGCTGGCAAGAACGTTGTGCTTCTCGGAAGTCCCGGTGCTGCAGCTCCTCTGGGAATTGGATCGAAAGAAGAGCTTGAACTTGCAGAGATGAATTTTCATATCACGGGACATGATCTGAAACTCGATTCCACAAATCCGTCCGGCACCCTTGTCTTTGCATATGCAGACTCAGGAGTTTCTGTCAGACGTACCTGTACATTTTCCAATAGTACATACCGGGTGGATATCAAAGATGAAGTTTCAGGGCTTCCTGATTACTGGATTACCTTAGGTGCTGATTTCGGTCTTTATGACAAGAAGGATACGTCATCACATGTAGGACCCGTTCTCCTCAGGGAAACAGACAGGATCGAATTCAATCAATCGCAACTGAACGAAACGAAAAGTTATACGCAGGGACTGAAATGGATAGCACAGGAAGACAAATATTTCTTTGCATCTCTCGTTCCCATGACTCCCATGGAAGAGGCGAAAATATGGAAGCATAAAGATTCAGTGGTTGCTGGGTTCAGGGGGAAATCCGGGAACAACAGTTTTATCCTTTACGCTGGCCCAAAAGAATATGATTCGATCAAGGTGCTCAATGTAGGGCTCGAGCATATTGTGGATTTCGGTTTCTTTTCGATTATTGCGTTGCCGCTCTTCTGGGTTCTCAAATTCTTCTATCAGGTAATCGGCAATTATGGCTGGGCAATTGTAGTGTTGACAATCCTTGTGAGAATACCTTTTATCCCTCTTGTGAACAAGAGTCAGAAGGCCATGAAAAAGATGCAGGATATCCAGCCCAGGATGGCTGAGATACGGGAAAAATACAAAAAGGATCCGCAAAAAATGCAGCAGGAAATGATGCAGCTCTACAAAACACACAAGGTAAATCCCCTTGGCGGCTGCCTGCCGATAGTCCTGCAAATCCCGGTATTCTTCGCCTTATATAAAATATTGCTCATCACCATAGAGCTCCGTCATGCACCCTTCATGCTCTGGATAAAAGACCTCTCGGCGCCTGATACCCTATTTGGGCACTTGCCTCTTTCGATTCCGTTTATAGGCGGTTTTGCTATCGGCCCCCTTCCCATTCTCATGGGCGCCACAATGGTAATTCAACAAAAGATGACACCGACATCGCTTGATCCAACACAAAACAAAATCATGATGATTATGCCTGTCGTTTTCACCTTCCTTTTCCTGAATTTTGCCTCCGGGCTTGTTCTCTATTGGCTCATGAACAACATCTTCAGCATTTCGCAGCAGTTTTACGTCAATCAGAAGCTCGCAAAAGAAAAAGAAGCACTGAAAGCTTCTTAACCTTAACGGTTTCAAAATAGTCTGCGTTATACTAATCCTATGTTTTCCCATGATGACACAATAGCCGCCATTTCAACGCCTCTCGGCGAAGGCGGTATCGGGATTGTCAGAATGAGCGGCAAGGATTCACTCGCCATAGCCGGCCAAATTTTTCTCTCACCGAAAAATAAACTTCCGAAAGAGATAAAATCTTTTCACTTAACCTACGGCTATATCCTTGATCCCTTAACAGGGGGAAAAGTTGATGAAGTGCTTCTCTCGCTCATGAGGTCCCCTCATTCATATACAAAAGAGGATGTGGTAGAGATCAACTGTCATAGCGGCATGATTTCACTTATGAAAATCCTGGAGCTCGTCCTGGGACTTGGCGCCCGGCTTGCGGAGCCTGGTGAATTTACGAAAAGGGCTTTCCTCAATGGGAGAATAGACCTCAGCCAGGCAGAGGCTGTGCTTGATCTCATCCGGTCCAAGACTGACGAAAGCAGAAGAATAGCGCTTGACCAGCTTCAGGGCGGCCTCTCTGAAAAAATTACGTCCCTGAGAGACCGTGTAATGGATGTCTGTGTCAATATCGAAGCGTATATAGATTTCCCGGAGGATGAGATCGAAACAGTTTCAAAACAGGATTTATCTGCGTCCATGGAAGACATTCATCGGAAACTTCGGATGCTTGTCAAAACATACGACGAGGCGCGATTCTTCAGGGAAGGCCTGTCGACAGCGATTGTTGGGAGGCCGAATGTCGGGAAATCATCCCTTCTGAATGCATTGCTTCAAAAAGACCGGGCTATTGTGACGGAGATCCCGGGCACAACCAGAGATATCATTGAAGAATATCTGAACATCAGGGGGCTGCCTCTTCGGATTATGGATACCGCAGGGATAAGAGATGTAAAAGATTTGGCTGAAAAAGAGGGAGTCAAAAGAAGTTTGCAGAGTATTGTAAATTCTGATCTTGTTATCGCGCTGTTTGACCGGAGCGAACCTCTGCAGGAAGAGGATTTTGAGGTCTTAAAAAAAATAAAGGCTAAGAATACGATTTTTGTTCTGAATAAATCCGACCTCCCGGCAGCTTTCGAGCGAACAAGTTTTTCTGCCTTTATCCTTAACCCGTCATCCTTACTCCTAACCATTTCTGCGACAAGAGGTGCCGGGATCGAAGAATTGAAAGACGCGATCTTTGGTTCATGTTTGAAGAATTGGAAGGAGGCACGGGAAGGGGTTATTGTCACAAATCTCAGACATAAGACTGCAATTCAGAATGCCCAGGCATCACTTATGAATGCAATACAGGCATTGACGGAAAATCAGCCAATCGAAATCATTGCACTCGAACTCCGGGATTCCCTTGACAAGCTTGGAGAAATTGT
>JALHSV010000368.1 GCA_022865525.1 Thermodesulfovibrionales bacterium | reverse complement strand
CCCTTTCCTGGCCCACTCCTTTCGCTCCTTGCGCAATAATTTTCCTTCGGCCTTAACGAGGAATTCCATATCAAGATACTTATCCGCAATGCCGCTCTTCCGATTAGGGTCCGAGACTACTACTACAGCGCGACATAGCTATATCTCCTGCGGTATACATGTCTGAATTTTATTGATATCGATACCCAAGGCTTCCAGTTTTTTTATTGCCGTTTTCCAACTGGACACACGCGAGTCCCGATTGCGATTTTGACGATAGGCTATCACATCGACTATTTTTTGAAAAAAGCGGTATTGCACTGAAGGTTTTACTTGCTGAGCTGTAATCCAGGCACTGGCGGCCAGCCGAACCTGCTCGACGGTCAGATACGATCTCTGTAGAGTTTTTTTCTCTAAGGGCTTGCTGGACTTGCCCACAAAACAGTTGAGTCAGTTGGCTGATATAAAAGTGCCGATGAATGCCAGGCCACTGACGCATTTCAAAATGATCCATACCAAGATCACGTTTGCCGATTTCAAAACAACGTTCTATCGGCCAACGTGAAAAGGCCACCCATAACAAGTCTTTCAAGGTCACATGAGGTGATTGCAACGACTGGTTAGCCAGAAAATATTTAATCTCAGCCTGATTCAATACATTACGGGCAACGATGAGAGTGTGAGTTTGTTTGGGCAAACCATCTTCATCCTCTTTTCGGTAAAATGGAGCGCTTTTAACTTCCCAAACTATCGGGCCTTTTTCACCATCTTTTATGCGAAACGTTTTCCACTTTTGCCCGGTAAATACCGGAGAATATTTCGCCAAATTACGGACTTCGCAGGCCGGAAGACTTTTTCGCGAAAGACGAGGAAAATGCCGTTTACGACCCCTTTTGCGGACTTCCGCGGATGTTGGCTTGATCAATACCTTTGGTTTTCGCGTCCAGCCGACAAAGTCGCAGGGGATTTCACCAACGAAATTTTGTCCCAATTCTTTCAGGCCATCCAGAAAAGGTCCTGATCTGCCATACAATTCATCAAAGGTTAATGATCCAAAACGGACACCATTTCCCAGAGCACGCTTTACCTGGCCCAAAGCAATCTCGGGTTTAGTTCGAAAAACAACGTCTTCAGGAACCTTGGTTTTCTTGCGACGTTCTATATCCTCAGCCCATTCTTTGGGCAAGAAAAGGTCGCTGTCCAAAAGGCATTGAAAATCATCTACGGTATAGCCCAGATGAACTCCTACAACACAGTTGTCTACCTTGCCGGTGTTGCCGCACCATTGCCGATATACCCCGCAGGTATCATTACCCTTTTTGGGATTTCCTGACTCATCAATCAGACCTATTGATCGAGAGTGAGCATGTTCGGTTGCCACAGTTCTTTGTGATTGATTACACATAAGCTCATGATCCCAATTACCGGTAGCGACAAAGTCTTGTAGCGTTCGAGGAGGAACACCCGCAGCAAGAGCAATAGGTTCGAGGCTCTTGCGTTCAAGATTGGAAAGCTGGCCGCGAACAATAGTTTCCAGATTAGACCGAGGCTCGCTTCGTCCAAAACAATCATCAAATTGTGACAAAAACTTCTTCAATTTACGCCCAATCACCTTTATGTCTTTGACTTCCATACGATAACTCCTTATAAATAACGTCTCTATAAGGAGTTATCGGATATATGAGTTCATTTTCTTGAGCCTATATCGCGCTGTAGTATTACCATCTCAGGGAATTTTCAACAAGAACTTGGGGTGAGATTCAGCAGAATTATAAACACGATCACCCAATCGCTATTAGCAACGCAATTGGGGACGCCCAACGGCGATGGGAGACGCTAAAGCTTGGGGAAGATGTTCAACTATGGCGATTTCGTTTCAGAGGCAAGTGGCGACTATGGGGCATCCGTGAGAGGGCTATTTTCCACGCATTATGGTGGGACCCAGACCACTTGATATGCCCGTCAGAACTTCAAAATCGCGGCAAGAATCGTCGTTAAGGCCCCCT
>JALHSV010000367.1 GCA_022865525.1 Thermodesulfovibrionales bacterium | reverse complement strand
TATTTCATATTCCTGTCCATTGTGAAATTTATAAACATATTCCTCAACCCATTTTTCAAGTTTGAGTTTTCCAATAACAAGCCCCCCAAATATTGCAACAAGAAGACCTGCTCCGATATAAATCGCAGTTACTTTCCAACCAAACAGCCCAAAGAGTAAAACAATTGCCACCTCGTTTACCATAGGAGAGGAAATAAGAAAAGAAAAAGTAACACCCAGAGGTATTCCGGCCTCAACAAATCCGATAAACAGAGGAACTGCAGAACATGAGCAAAATGGGGTAACAATACCGAGCAGGGCTGCCAAAATATTTCCGATAAACTCTTTTTTATGGGACAGAATTTGTTTCGTTTTTTCAGGTGGGAAGAAGCTTCTAATTATCGATACTGCAAATATGATGACCGAAAGCAAAAGAAATATCTTAATTGTATCGTAAATAAAGAAATAGACAGCATCAGCAAGATGAGATCCGTGCTCTAATTTTAGCAGGCTATACGTTATATATTGCGAAATAACCTTTAACATCTTTATCCTATTTTTGGTAATATATAAACAAAAGTTGATGAATGTCAAGCGGCATAATTGAAAGCGCGTAAATAAACAAATGTTCAGGTGATGCGGAGAAGAAGAACTATGGTTTTTTATCCGGTTGTTCCGTTATCTTCAGATCCCCCAGGGAGAGGCAACCGGTCTCTTAAACCCTTTCTCTGAGGCAAGGATATCGAGATGGATTGTAACAATATCCTCCATACCGAGGTCAGGTTCATAATCGAGCTTACGGCTGTCAACCGTCTTGATGTATTGGTTGCAGGCATCGCAGATATCTACCCTGTATGCCTCGTCCCCCTCCGCATAAAAATAGTGGAGTTTCGTGTGGTCGGAATTCTCACAGAAAGGGCATTTTAAACGCTCGCCAGGCCATTCAAATCCGCAGAAAGAACAGAGATATTCCCGCAGTCCTTCAGCGTTGAATTCTGACATGAGAGGCCGCGAACCACATATCGGGCAGTACCCCCTGAGCCATTGCTTCAGGTTGATCTGGTCCTTCAGCATTTCTGCGTGAGCGTGAAGGGAAGGATAAATACTCATATGGATCAGAAATTTCAGGACAGCCTTGTCGATAGCAAAATCTCGTAAGACCAAATCAAGATATGTATTGTCTTCATGATGTTTCAGCAAATCCTCAAGCCTGAGTGCGTTTACCGAAAAAGCCTCTTCAAGAATCTGGATATTTATCCGCATCTTTTCATTTGCATGTTTCGACGCAGTGCATATCGCTTCGAAAAGTGCAGTTGAAGAGGGAACGTCAATCAGGAATTCCTGCCTGCTGATGAGGGGAAATCCCTCCATCTCCCGGATGTCCATGATGGGTTTTTCGACTATCGGCAGTTTCAGATTAAGACGGGGTGAGGCTGTGGCGTACAGCGCAAAAATTATTCCATAAAAGCGCAGGATCTCAGCATAGTCAGGCTTCTTCCTTATCAGAAGTGCAATGAGTTCTTTTTTTTCTGCATATGACTGGTTCAATGAATACCCCTTTCTTTCCAAAAAAAACGGCTTGTTCCGGCAAGACCAGGGAACAAGCCGTTTGAATATAACGTTGTTTTCCTGATTTACCCTACCAGTACCGAAGACCTGTTCAGCGATGCGACGAAGGTGTCATCGTTGGCTGCAGCAAATTTATGATACTTTTTGGGATCATCAACCACGAGGAAGATGGTACGCACAAAATCATGATTCAGGAGTTCAGCTTTTGGGTATTTCTTTTTGACTTCATCAAGCCGTTCCTTTGCCATGGCAAGAATTTGTTCCCTGTCCCCGAAGTTCATAGCGCCGCTCGGGCAGGTCTTTACACATGCCGGAAGGAGGCCTTCCTTGATCCTGTCAATGCACATGGTGCATTTTGCCATCCCCTGTGTCTTCTCGTCCCAGCGGGGAATGTCCCACGGGCACGACCCGCGAATTTCCTTGTAGTCCTTTTCTTTAACCTTCACCTTCGGGTCATAGAGGACTGCACCTGTCGCTTCATCCTGCTTAATGGACTTTACATTGATAGACTCGGCTACAATCTTGCAGGGAGGGGTTGTGCAGTGCCGGCACTGGTCAGCAAAGAAATACCATACCGGTTTGCCGTCCTGCTCGAATTCACTGAACCTGACCAGCTTATAGGTGACATATGAAAGATCCTCGGGATTCTGATGGCTTCCCCGTTGTACGGTCTTTGTTGCCGGATTCATGTTCCATTGCTTGCATGCGATCTGGCACCCTCTGCATGCAGTACATCTTGTTGTATCGATAAAAAATGATTTATCGGCCATTTTATCTTACCTCCCTTAGGCTTTCGCGGCCTTTTTGGCCGGATCTTTTGACGCTTTTATAACGTTCACCATGAAAGCTTTGCTTTCGGGTATCATCGTGTTTGGATCACCAACGGTTGGAGTAAGAAGGTTTGCGCTGTCCCCTCCCTCTTTTGGATGCAGCCAGCCGAAGTGCCAGGGAATGCCAACAAGATGGACCGTCTGCCCGGCAATGATAAACGGTTTTAACCGTGAGGTAACTATGGCAATAGCCCAGATTTTCCCCCTCGGTGATTCGACGAATACCTTGTCACCGTTTTCGATGCCCCTGAGTTTCGCAAGTTCCTGGCTCATTTCGCAGAACATCTGGGGTTCTGCTTCAAGGAGCCACGGGAGCCAGCGTGTGAGGACACCTGTCTGCCAGTGTTCGGTGACGCGGTATGTGGTGCACACAAATGGATACCGCGGGTCGCATGTTGCGAAGGTATCCGGGCCTCCCTCAAAAATCTTGACCACAGGGTTGATCCTCTGATTGGACATGATGTTCTTTTCGATCGGGCATTCAAGCGGTTCATAGTGTTCCGGGAATGGGCCATCTTTCAGTCCCGGCCCAAAGATTGATGCGACTCCATCGGGTTTCATAATGAAAGGATAGACTCCTTCGGTTCCCATTGGCGGAGCAGGGCCATCAGGGATATCACCAGCCCATTTCTTATTTTCCGCATCCCATTTCAATAATGCCCTGTTTGGATTGCGTGGCTTTCCTTCCTGATCCACTGAAGCACGGTTATAGATAATTCTCCTGTTGACCGGCCATGCCCAAGACCATTCTGGATAGAGGCCAAGCCCTGTTGGATCGGTCTTCTTCCTGCGTGCAGCCATGTTCCCCGCTTCCGTGTAACTTGCGGAATATATCCAGTTGCCACTGGAGGTTCTTCCGTCATCAAGGAGAAATACAAAACTCGGAACCAAAGTCCCTTTCTTGTAAGCCTTCTTGTCTACAGGATGTTCAGGAATATCTTCGAGGAAATACCCGTTGATCTCTTTTGCAATTTTATGGATATCAAATTTACCGCTTGTTTCATAGTCCCATTTCAGATTCAGGATAGAATCAGCGGATGCTCCTTTTTCTTTTTTATAGAGCGCCTGAACCTTTTTGAAGAGATCAAACATGATCTCGCCATCGGGCATGGCATCTCCGGGCGGGTTTGCGCATTTTGTGCGCCACTGCATCCAACGACCGCTGTTGCTGATGCTGCCTTCCTTTTCCAGGAAGGCTGCACATGGCAACTGGAAGACCTCTGTCTTTATCTTTTTGGGATCCATGTCAGGACCCTTCCAGAATGAACCCGTCTCACTGTCAAAGACATTGACGTTCACCATCCAGTCCAGCTTTGCCATGGCCTGACGTACCTTGCTGGCATTGGCACTCGAACAGGCAGGATTCATGCCCCATGCAAAGAAACCGGTGAATGCCCCCTTGTACATCTGGTCAAAGAGATTCAGCCATGACGCGTCCTGCGTCGGATCAAGTTTCGGGAGCCAGGCGTAACCGAAATC
>JALHSV010000366.1 GCA_022865525.1 Thermodesulfovibrionales bacterium | reverse complement strand
TTTGTTGCTCAGATTGCTTTTCTGCCTGCTTTTCAGCTTGAGGCTCCCTTTTCTGGATATCGAGAACCAGTCTTGCAGGCCCAGAAAGCTTGAAGAACTTAATCTCGACTTTTTCTTTAAGGTTTATCACTACCACTTTTTTTGACGGTATGATTTCGAAGGGAAGATCTTTCTGGGATTTCAGATCAAAGGGTTCCGGAAATTCCATCTTGATCTGCGAGGACGATGTTGTCACCTTAATTTTGTTGATAAATGTTTCCTCGCCCTCAAATACAACGCGAAGAAGACTGTCCTGTTTATTGAATTTGAGCAGGACCACTTTCTTTTTCTGGGCAGATAGAGGAACTGCTATCAGCAATGATATGGCGAAAAAAAGAGCAAGTATCTTATTCACAAACAAAAAACCTCTTGTTTCCAGTTATCCATATATCATTGATATAATATCAAAAAAAATCAGCAAAGAAATAGATTTGCAAATGTGATTGCAAGCAATCAGGGCAAGCACACTATTGGTGGAGGCGGCGGGAATTGAACCCGCGTCCGAAAGCACTACTCTCAGGCTTCTACATGCGTATCCTAACTATTTCATCTCGGACCCCGGGCTGCCGTCAGGCAGGCGTCCCGAAATCCTATCCCCCTTTGTCTTACTCCGGAGTCAGGGGAATGCCCCCGGAGCCAGCCTGCTGAATGACGCTGTAACCTGAAACACAGGCAATTTCAGGGCAGCGGCTGCTTAGTTAATTAAGCAGCGAGTGCCAGTTCGTTATTGGCTTTTGTGTTTTTTCCCGCCTTTTTACGTGGTGACGGAACCACGACATGCCACCTGATCATCGTAACCCCCGTCGAGCCCTTTCGCCCCCCTTTCGAAGTATACAGTAGATAGTAGACTGTAGACAGGAAAAAATATTTTCTTTTTCTTTATCCTGTCTACTACCTACTGTCTACTTTTTTTCATGGCTTTCTCGATTTCTCGTTTAGCTTCTCTTTCTTTTATTGTATCTCTTTTTTCAAAAAGTTTCTTGCCTCGTGCAAGTCCTATTTCAACTTTAACAAAGGAATCTTTGAAATACAATTTGAGCGGTATGAGGGTATATCCTTTTCCTTCCACTTTGCCGCGCAGCCTGTCTATCTCTTTCCGGTGCATGAGGAGTTTCCTGGTTCTGAGGGGTTCATGGTTCATGATATTACCGTGACTGTAAGGGCTGATATGGCAGTTCAGGAGAAATGCTTCTCCCGATTTCAGGATAACGTAACTGTCTTTTAGATGAGCTCTGCCTTCCCTCAGAGATTTTACTTCTGTTCCTAATAACGCAATACCTGATTCTACGGTCTCTTCAATATGGTAATCGTGGTATGCTTTCCTGTTCTGTGATATAACCTTCACGATATAATTCTATCATGATTCTATGATCTGCCCACACAATAGTATTGAAACCCTTTGTCTCTCACTCTCTTTGCGTCATAGACATTCCGTAAATCAAAAAAATAAGGCCCTTTCATGAGTTTTCTGATTCTGTCAAGTTCCAAATTTCTGAACAGATTCCATTCTGTCAGAATCACGATAGCATCCGCGCCTTTTACCGTATCATACGGGTCTTCGCAGTACTTTATCTGAGGGAACATCTTCGCCGCCTCCTTCATCGAAACCGGATCATATGCCCTGATATTTACCTTATCTCTCAGGAGGTCTTGAATGATAGAGAGTGATGGTGCATCACGAATATCATCGGTATTTGGCTTAAATGAAAGA
>JALHSV010000365.1 GCA_022865525.1 Thermodesulfovibrionales bacterium | reverse complement strand
GCTCCGCGTGCCATCGGCAGTCATACCGAATGAAGACAATCTCATCATCAACCCCATGCACGCCGATGTGAAGTATGTAAAAATCAGTCATGTCGAAGACTTTACATACGATAAACGCCCACATCTTTAATTGAGTGTCATAAATCGTCATAAAACCATTAAAGATCACGTTGGTTCCGGTGAATTCTTCCACTCATTCTGGCATACCTTTGCAGTCTGTTCCGATGCAAACCTGCGATACAAAGCAAAGATGGTCCCGATCTTATATGGTCTCAAGTTTGACGGACTCGTAAAAAGTGCAAAAAACTCATAACTATTTAAAAACAAAGCATATTCAGCTTGACTTAAACCTGCAGTAATGTTAAAATACTCATACAAATCAAAGAGTTACAGGTGGACAGATGATATATGCGAAAGATCACAAAACGAGCATGATGTTTGACCCATGGTGGTATCTTGGACCTAAGCGACAGAAGTTGTTAAAGGAATCATGGCCGGGGTTGTTCAGGGAATTTATACTAAACGAACTTCCCGTGGAAAAGGTTGGGAACTACTTCAAAGACGACTTTGGCCGTCCCACGAAAGAACTGTACTGCGCCTTAGGGGTGACGGTACTTCAGCAGATGCAAGACCTTTCTGATAAAGAAACGATAAGGCAGTTGGCATTCAATACGGAGTGGCATTACGCCCTTGATATCACCGAAGACACGGATGAAGCCAAATACATGAGTCTGAAGACGTTGTGGAATTTTCGGAAGAAAGTAATCGATACGGAACTTGACAGAGAGATATTCAACGAAGGGACCGGCAAACTTGCGAAGGCGTTCAAAGTAGATACGGACAAACAGAGGATAGACTCCGTGCATATACGGTCCAACATGAAGCGGCTTGGGCGGATAAACATATTTGCCCGGAGCATACATGGATTTCTGGTAAATCTGAACCGTCATCACAGGGAAGCATTTGAAGCGCTGCCCGAGGGGTATAAGGAGAAATACCTGACGGACAAGGCGGTGGGCTGTTTTTCGATGGTAAAGCCGACCGAATCAGAGAAGACATTAAAGGCATTAAGTGCTGATCTTTATGAACTGGTGGAGTGGTTTAAAGGGGATGATAAAATCACCTCGATGAGCACCTACAAACTCTTGAAGCGGGTATTACAGGAACAGTGCGTAATAACGGAGACCGGGTGTGATTCCCCCGTAGAAGTATCTGTCAAAACTACAAAAGAAGTTCCGTCGGCTTCATTGCAGAATCCGTCAGATCCGGATGCGAGCTATGATGGACATAAAGGACAGGGATATCAGGTGCAGGTGATGGAGACCTACAGCAGAGCGGAAGAAAACGGAGAAGCAAAAAATCTCAATCTGATCACCTATGTAAAAGTGGAGCCTGCGCACGAGAGCGATACAAACGCACTGATGCCGGCGATACAATTTGCCATAGAAAGGGGACTTGAGCCGAAAGAAATTCTGGCGGACAGTCTTTATGGAAGTGACAACAACAAAGAAGCGGCAAAGGCAGAAGGCATCGAAGTGGTATCCCCGACGATGGGACAGACAAAAGGCGAGGGACTGAGCATGTCTGATTTTGAGAAAACAGAGACCGGGGCGGTAAGTAAATGTCCCGAGAGGCATATACCTTTGAAGACAAAGATAAAGGGGAGCAAGCATATCGCAGTCTTTGACATGAGCCATTGCAACTGCTGTCTGCGAGCGGAGATCTGTCCGGCCAAGAAAGGGAAGAGGCATTATTATCTTCGTTATGATGAAAAGCAGCTCAGGCTTGCGGTGCGAAGGGAATATGAAACGACCGACGAGTTCAAAGATCGATACCGATACCGGGCGGGGGTAGAAGCGACGATGTCATCTTATGACAGGTTGACCGGCGTAAAGCGACTGAGGGTTCGGGGATTACCAGCGGTTCGGTTCTGCGCGACATTGAAGGCCTTGGGAGTGAACATATTAAGGGCTGCCGCTTTCAGAGGGAAGGAGATACGTGAAAAAGAGGCTGCTGAAAGTGGTCTATCCGTTGTTTCGCGTATTGTCTTGGGTTTCCGCGGGTTCTTGAAAGCAGATCTCCGGCATATGCACCAGATTTTGAGCTACCACCCGGTCAACAACAAATGTGCACTTCAGATGGCTGCATGACTTTTTACGAAGGCATCAACCTTAAAACCTTCAACTTTTTAACAATTTAACTTTTCTTTATATGTTCTTTTATGAACTGATCAACATACAT
>JALHSV010000364.1 GCA_022865525.1 Thermodesulfovibrionales bacterium | reverse complement strand
CATGCCTGCAAGACTTGAGAAATTGAAGGCTTCTCCCCAGATATGCTTGATGATGCTCCTTACGGTCTGGGAGATTTCATCCCTGCAGACACAGACAGAGGCGATTGAATTATCATCATTAAACCCAAAAGCTTTCAGGGCGTTGTATGTCTTTTTGACGTATTCAACTTCTTTAAAAACCCTGTCAAAGTTTTCCTTGAGTACTTCTTCAAAACCCATGAAACCTCCAGGTATCGTTCTAATTGCCCTCTCCCCCGGAGGGAGAGGTTTAGGGTGAGGGGGTTGGGTAATGTTCTTTCACCCTCCCCTCAATCCCCTCCCCTCAAGGGAGGGGATGTTTTTGTGGCACTCGTTTCATAATAAATTCATCTATTTCAGCAAGATCGGCATTCCCATCATCGGCCAGAAGGTAAGTATGGCTACTCCGATGAATGCTACAAGAACAACACTCAGGAGCAAACCGTGTCTGAAAAATTCACCTGTGCTGAACTGTTTTGATTCATAGGCGATGGCATTGGGAGCAGCTCCTATTAGCAATACAAAGGGCATACCTGCGGTCATCAACGATGAATAGAAGATTACGTCAGGCGCAACGCCGAGGTAAGGAGCGATAACCAGTGAGACAGGCAAAGAAATCGCAATTGCTGCAACGTTCATGATAAAGTTCGTCATAATCAGAACAAAGGTTGCGATACTTAAGACAAAAACGAGCCAGTGAGCATGCTGGAACATGACGAGCCAGTTGACTGCCAGCCACTGGGCAGCTCCTGTCTGCCAGAGACAGAAACCAATGCTCATGGCGCCGCTGAAAAGGAGAATGATGTTCCAGGGAATGTCTTCAAGCTCTTTTACAGTCAGTACCTTGAATAAGAAAAACAGAAGCGTTGATACGAGCATAATGGCAGCCCTGTCAAGAGGTTTCAACCAAGGCACAAATGCCTGTGCGGACATTACTGCTATTGCGCCGAGAACGGTAATGATGACAAACTTTTCATCCCGTCTCATCGGGCCGAGTTCCCTGGAGAGTTTTCCAACTCTCTCTTTGAGCCCGGGGATAATACTTTTTTCTGGTTTTAAGAAAACCATCAGATAGATCCAGATCAGGAAGACCATGACCCATCCGATAAGAAACGAGAATTTTGTAAGTTCAAAAAAGCCGACAGTCTTGCCAGTAAATTCAGCAAACATACCAGCACCCGCTGCAGCGCGGGCGGAACCCAAAAAGGTAATAACACTCCCAGCGCCTGCTGCATAGGCCATGCCGATGAATAGGGATTTACCGAATTTTGTTGGTTTATCTCCCTCACCATAGAGAGAATTGACTGCGAGAAGTATTGGGAATACCGTGGCAGCAGCAGCAGTATGCGCCATAACATGGGCAAGTCCTGCCGTTACCACCAAGGCACCTAAGACAATCATGTTTGTCCTCTCACCGACTACCTGAAGCATTTTGTAGGCAAGACGTTTGGTAAGTCCTGATTTTGTGAATGCAAGGCCTACAACGACCGAAGCGAAGATGAACATAACGGACGGGTCCATAAAATCTCTGAAGGCGTCTTTTGCGGAACGTATTGCAAAAATTGCCTGAAAGACACCGATTGCTATAGCTGTTACACCTATGGGAACTACCTCAAATACCCACCAGATGCCTGCCAGAAGGAAAAGTGCTATAGCTCCCTTTCCTTTCTGCGAAAGCGCAAAATGCTTGCCGATAGGGTCTACTGCATCCGGCCATGCCGGCATAAAATAAATCCATAAGAAAAGACCCAAACCCAATAGAATGAACATTACTCTCTTCCAGTCGAATTTTGGTTTGGTTTCAGCGACAATTATTTCCGGCGGAGGCTGTGGTAACCCCCCGGTTTTCTTTATTTCTTTATCTGCCATTTCCCCTCTCCCTCCTATTCCTTCAGAATCGCGTTCGAGATTTCATCGAAGACTTCGATCATTCTTACGAGTCCGACAAACTTCTTCTTGTTCTCCAGCACCGGCAGAAGAATCAGATCGTGGTGAAGCATCAGATATGCTGCCTTGGTCAGAGGATCAGTCGGTTCAACAAAATACTTGGCAGGTGTCATGATCTCGCTCACCGGCCTTTCTACAAACTCCTTTGAACTCTTGTCAAAGAGGGTGTCCCAGATAAGAGAGAGGGCTGATTCGTCTTCTTCGGCAACCTGGGCTTTTGCACTTGGTTTCAGAAACTGTGGCTCAAGTCCTCTCAGGATATCCTTAAGCGTAAGAGTGCCCATGAGATTATACTTTTCATCGAATACCAGGATTGCCATAGGATCAGGGTACTTCTTGGTACTGATGAACGAGACCTTCACAATCCTGATGGCCTGACTGATCGTAAACCAGTACGGCACATGAGGATACTCAAAAATACCGATCATTACATCTTTTGCAACTTTTCTGTCTGACATAATTCCCCTCCTTTTCTTTTTTGTTACGACGCTTTTCTTTGAAGCTCCATCAAAAATTTAAATCTGTCTGTCCTTTTAATAGAACGCGTATACATGATTACCGTTTCCCCGGAGTAGAAATACTGGTTCAGGAGAATGGCGGCTGAAGCCTCCGGCAGCCCGATAAGCCGTGCTTCATCAGCATTCAGATACGTAACCTCTATATGGTTTTTCACTTTTGTTATTTTTACCCCGTATTTCTTCTCAAAGAAGTCAAACAAAGGATAGTGCTCGATATCTTCCTCCAAAAGCAAAGGACAGATATGATACGGGATGTAGGTTTCCTGAAGCAGGAGAGGTTCGTTTCCGATTGCCCGCAGCCGTTTTATATAAATAATGTGT
>JALHSV010000363.1 GCA_022865525.1 Thermodesulfovibrionales bacterium | reverse complement strand
GTTCCCAAATAATTCCCTCCCCATTGAGGGGGGAGGGTTAGGGTGGGGGTGTTTTGTGATGATTATTTTCGACACCCTCCCCTTCATCCCCTCCCCTCGAGGGAGGGGAGATATTAGATACCTCGACCTGAAAGCCTTCGGGACTGCAGGGTGGTTCATTTTGTCAAATTGAAAATTAAATTTTCAATTTGACAAAATAGTCTTTGTGTCCTAAACTACCTTTATACCTTTATGATAAAGAGGACGCTTACCAGAAAACTTCTCGATTCTGCACGCAAATATCCAGTCGTTTTTATAACCGGACCGAGGCAGTCGGGCAAAACTACACTCGCTCGAATGTCCTTCCCGAAATATGATTATATTTCCCTTGAAGATTTGGATAAGCGGCAGTTCGCTCTTGATGATCCGAGGGGATTTCTTGCAACCTATCATAGCAACATAATCTTTGATGAGATTCAGCGGGTTCCGGAACTCCTTTCTTATATTCAGACAGAGGTCGACCTCGACGATACAGCGGGCAGATTTATCCTTACAGGCTCCCAACAGTTTCTCTTAATGGAAAAAGGCGGTCAGACCCTTGCTGGTCGGGTAGCGCTCCTTCACCTTCTCCCTTTCAGTCTCTCAGAGCTGACAGGGACAGCGCCCATAGATCCTTTTCGATTTGAAGAAACAACAAGGGAGAGAAAAAAGCCGGAGTACTCACTCGAGCAGATACTGTATCAGGGACTGTATCCGAGAATATATGATAAGAAACTCGCTGCTCACCAGTGGCTGGGCGATTACTACAGAACATATGTTGAGAGAGATGTCAGGGATGTATTAAAAATAGGAAACCTTGATGCTTTTCAAAGATTTGTTCGTTTGTGCGCGGGGAGATGCGGCCAGCTCCTCAACCTTTCGTCTCTGGCGAATGATTGCGGAATTACCCATCCGACGGCAAGACAATGGATATCAGTGCTTCAATCAAGTTTTATTGTTGTCCTGATAAGCCCGCATCATGCAAATTTCTCGAAGAGATTGATCAAGAGTCCAAAGTTGTATTTTCTTGATTCAGGGCTGCTTTGCTATCTTCTCCGGATCAGGGACAGCGCAGAACTCAGGACGCATGCCTTGAGGGGAGCAATATTTGAAAGCTTTATTGTTTCCGAGCTATACAAAGCATTTTCTCATATCGGAGAAGAAGCACCGCTTTATTTCTGGAGAGACCGTACCGGACATGAGATTGATCTGATTATTGATACCGGTCAAAAACTTGTTCCAATTGAAATAAAATCTTCCCGGACAATTGTCTCCGATTTTTTCGATGGTCTCAGATATTGGCTGTCGCTCAAAGGTAATCCTCAGACAACAGGGGTCTTGATTTATGCGGGAGACGAGCGAAGTAAAAGAGAGAATTTTTCTGTAATGCCCTGGTATGACTGCTCGTAAAAATCTCGACTTGCCCCTCTTTGCCAAAGAGGGGTTCAGAAGGATTCCCGCCAAGCGGGAATGACAACCATTGGAACAGAGTTCGCTATGAATAAAACAGGTTAACTTTATTTACAGGAACTGCAGGAGGTTTTGCTGCAGGAGGTGCACCCTGCTGATGCAGTGCCGGCCAGGGGTCTTTCTGTACCGGTAGAACAAAAGACAGAGAACTTCTTCTTTACCTTTTTAGAGCTGCATTTAGGACAGATGACTTCCTGATTCCCAAAGACGAGCTTCTCAAAGTCTTCACTGCAATCGGTGCATTTATATTCATAAATCGGCATTGTAAATCTTCCTTTTGATGTCATTCCCGCTTGTCGGGAATCTCTCCGAAAATCTTTCCTTCAGAGGTAACTAAAAAAGGCAAAGAAAGATTCCGGCCAAGCC
>JALHSV010000362.1 GCA_022865525.1 Thermodesulfovibrionales bacterium | reverse complement strand
TGGCGCAAGGTAATTGTGATTTGTTGCCAGCCTTCCTGCCAACGTTCTGAACAAAATATATTTCGTAAAGTCAGCATGGGATTGACATGTGGAATTGCCCAATGCATGCCTGCTCCTTTCAAGTGCGCTTCCACCACAACTTTATTTCCATTTTCCATGGCACCACTTCCGATGGGTAAGTGTTGAGCCTGGTAGCGCGGATATTGCATATGGTCACTGCGTTTCTCCAAATAGGCTTGGTTCTTTTGCAGAACTTCCAAGGCGGGCTTCTGATTTCTCAACTCCATTACTTCAGAGAACAAAGCAGAGGGTCCGTCATGCTTCAATTGATGCAATTGATCAGCCAACCATTTTTTTGTTTGCTCACTTTCTTCTCCCCACACTGCTTGTCCGATTTGACTGACGCGCCCTGCGGCATGTGGAAAATCCAAAATTCGCACTGCCTGTGGACAATGAAAATCGAGAAAGCCCTGTTCCCATTCCGCACCATCGGTCACTGCGGCGACTATTTTTGCTTTTTCTATGCCTCGGGCATGAGTTTCGACCAGCGCCAGCCGCCGAAACAGGCTGGATTCGGTCATCCGTGAGAAATAGGAGTGGTTTTTGCTGTGGACTACCCATTCTCCTCGTTCCAAAACAGGTTTTTGGATTTCGCCAATTGTTAGGGTTTTCACCTCTGCCCATTCTCCTCCCACCAACGGCACCATCGCCCCATCCACACTCAAAAACATCTTTTGCAGATTTTTCTTGGCAGGCGGGCAAGTCTGCTCCAAGCGTTCCACTTCCACCGTTTGGTATTCTTCATATGCCTTGCCTGCCGCTTCAACATACCTGCGTGCTGTTGGTTCACTCACCCCCACTTTCAATACAAACTCCAACTCTTTCGCCGCTTTTGCAAATGGCATGATCGTTCCAAAGCGGATCAAACATTCATGCGCATGCGGCGTCAATTTTCCAGGCAGTAACTCCAACTCTTCATCAAGGGGGGAAAAAGCCCTGTCCGCATTTTGGACAGATGCCGTATTCTCGCTCCAACTCAATGCTGTGCCCTCCTTGCGTTTGCAATTCTCGTTTCCCTTTCACTCGAAATTCCAATGCCTTCTTACAATCAGGGCAGACTGGCACATTCTTGCTCTCTGTCCAGATCCGCATTTCACTCAACTGTGCTGCTTCTTCCAACACCTTTGCTCTTAACTTCGTCATCCGTTCATCCAGCGCTTTTTCAATTTCTCGCAAGTTCGCCTTTGGATGTTGTTCTCGCCATTCGCCCATCCCTTGCATTGTTTCATCACTCAGTTCCTGCCAATGTTTTACTGCTTTGTGTTTCTCCATTTTCGCTCTCCTCCCGCCTATCTTACTCTTTTTCCCAAAATTCTGACGCCCACCCATTCTGGTGATTACCCACATCCTGCCAATTTGATAGTTCATTTCAAATGTCATGTGAAAATCTCCTGTCAAAAATGACAGGAGATTTTTGTTTGCAGGGTTGGAAAAAAAAGAAGT
>JALHSV010000361.1 GCA_022865525.1 Thermodesulfovibrionales bacterium | reverse complement strand
CCGGCTTCCCGCAGTTTCCTGTTTTCTGATGCTACTTCGATAAATGCACCCTGCTCAACCGCTTTTTGCGCGATAAGATCAACAAGATATTTTGCATCCAGCATATCTCCTTTACAGAATGGACATGATGATATGTCCTGGACGCTCAGATAGTTGCACTGCTTGCATGATAATCCCGACTGTTTAAAATCCTGCAAGACAATCAACTTCATGACCCGTCCTTCCTGCAGGGCGTTCAGGACATTCTCTATCCCAAGAACAGCGTTTTCGTTCTTCATTGCTTTTGTGAGGAGTTCCTCGATATCCTCGGTCTCCTTCTTTTTCTCATACGCCTGGAGCAGGGGTTCTGCTTTTTTCAGAATCTCCTTGTTGTTGGCGAACATCTCTGCCTGGAAAGTACCGATGACCTTTTCCGCGATACCCTGTGACAGCATGGCTCTGACTTTTGAGACCGCCTCTTCCGAGCCACCGATGATCATTCGTCCGACATATTCACCAGAAAGGATGGCTTCTAATTCCTTGAGCACATCTTTCAGATGAAGCCCGACATGATAATCGATATGGCGTTCATAACTTTTCTCGGCGAGGGAAAACCACCCCCCCTTTTTGTGCCTCCCGGGAACATCTTCAGAATGCACCTCAGTATATTCTTCGATTTCTCCAAGATGAACGAGGAAGAACCGTGCAGATTCTCTGTCAACAAGGAGTATTGCGCATCTCTGATAATTATCGAGGACATCAAAAAGCGGCTTTACATAGGGAGTACTATCAACAATAATCTCATTCCGGAACGGCACGGCAAGATGGTATTCCTTCCAGAATTTCCTCTCCTGGGAACTCAGGATGACAAGCCCTTTTTTAAACATCCTCTTGTTTGTCAGGATGTATGATTCGATCTTACCGATATCAGCTTTTACCTTTTTCAGCACAGGCTTATCCAGTTTTTCAGCCGCCTGTCTGAGCATGTTTTTCACGTGGATTACGTAGTTGTCTCTTACTGTTGTCATTGGATTGACATTCAGGTAAAGGCTTACAAAATAGGTCCCTTCATTCTTCAATTTCGCAATCTCTTTAAGTTCTTCCCTACTGAGCATTCTCTCCTCCTTCAATATGTCTGAAATTTTCCTGAGAAGCCTTTATGAAACGATGAAAGATGCTGTGAGAAAGTTTGTCTTTCAGCACGCGTTCTGGATGCCACTGTACGCCGATAAGAAAATGATAATCTTCCTTACAGAAAGCCTCAATTATCTGATCTTCCGCACAGGCAATTGCCGAAAGTCCTTTCCCCATGGTTTTGATTGCCTGATGATGTGAGCTGTGTACAGAAAACGTGCCTTTTGAAAGAAACCTGTTTTCTGTTATCACGATCATATGATAATCGGTTTTGTGATTTATTGCTACCGGCAGTTGTATGGCAATATCCTGAAAGAGAGAACCGCCGAAAAAGACATTCAAAAGCTGCATGCCATAACAGATGCCGAGGACAGGTTTGTTCAGGCGAAGGATTTCCCTGAGAAGGGATATCTCGAAATTACTTCTCATTCTTGATACGGGTTTGACCTGCTTTTGTATGTCTTCGTTATAATAGGCGGGATCAAGATCAGCTCCTCCCGGTATAAGAAGTCCGCTTATTAATTCCGCATATGGTGCTATATCATCAACGGGCGGCAATAACAGTGGCACACCTCCGGCCTTTTCAATTGCTGCGCAGTAATTGTGTTTCACCTTCAGGTATTCACCATCTATATCAGTGGTAATTCCTATAATTGGTCTGCCCGGTTTTATATTTCCCACAATATCAGTCTCTTTCTCTCCTGTCTACCACCTACTGCCTACTGCCTACTGTTTGTTATCTTCCGTGCCTTAATATCCTGCCTGCACGCATCCCGGTCGATTTACCTTCCCATACAGCCGGAATCCCATTTACTATTACAGAATGAATGCCTTCAGGTTTCACAAATGGCTCTTCAAATGTTGCACCGTCGAGCACCTTCTGAGAATCAAAAATAGCAATGTCAGCATATGCACCCTGCTGGAGGATTCCTCTCTTCTGTATGCCAAATGTGATGGCAGGGAGAAGTGTAATTTTCCGTATCGCTTCAGCCATATCCATCCCTAAAATATCCCGCACATACCTTCCCAGAAACCGTGGAAAGCTTCCAAACCCTCTCGGATGAAGCTTCCCTTTATGTGTCAAACCGTCAAAGGAGCGGGCAGAACTGTCAGTGCCTATCATCACATATGGCAGCGAAAGTATCTTTCTGAGATTATCCTCATGCATTGATGAAAAGATCGCTCCTATCTTGAGCTTCTCATCGATAAGAATTCTGAGAAGCATGTCAACGGGTTCGCATTTTTCATGGCTTGCTATGTAGGCAACATTTTTCCCCTCCATCCATCTGTTTTTCTCAGTTATGACTGACGTTATAACGATACTTTCCCAGTATTCCTGTTCAGGATGTTCGTTCAGTATTTCTTCTTTTATCCGGTATTGCATTTCCCGGTTCTGTATTCTTCGAATTTCCTGCTCCGATCCTCCTTCATAAGTCCAGGAGGGAAGCACAGTATCAAGATCAGTTGATGCAGCAGTATAGGGATACCTGTCACAGGTTATTTCAATCCCTTCGTCTCTTGCCATTTTTGTTATTGAAAGTGCATGATCTATTTTGTTCCAGTTCCGCTTTCCACTTGTTTTGAAGTGAGATATATGAACCCTGATCCCGGCTTCCCTTGCGATTCTCATTGTCTCCTCGATGGATTCAATCAGCCGGTCTCCTTCACTTCTCATATGAGAGGTATAAATGCCGGAACGGTTGTTATCAATGTGCTTCAATGACTTACAGAGATCAATCAGCTCTTCTGTATCTGCATAAATGCCGGGGGGATAAATAAGTCCTGTCGACATCCCGATTGAACCTTCGCAGACCGACTCTTTGAGCAAGGTGCGCATCGCCTTGCGTTCGGATTCTGACAGCTTTTTATCCTGGTATCCTGCAACACAGGCCCTGAGATTTCCATGACCTGTCAGCGTAATATAATTCAGTGCGATATGCCGTCGCTCGAGTAAGGCAAAATATTCTGTGAAGGTTGACCAGCGCTCCCTGATATTCCATTCATTAAAGTCACCATCTCTCTGTTGCAATGCTTCATTAAAGAGCGGTGCAGCGGAGAGACCGCAGTTTCCGTTTATTTCCGTCGTGATACCCTGACTGATTTTCCCTTCTGCACGCGGATCAGCAAGAAGGGTGAATTCAGAATGTCCATGGGTATCGATAAATCCAGGAGCAACAATCAGATCGCGCGCATCAATGGTCTTTGTTCCCTTGCGTTGCTTGTTATGAGAACCAGTACCTGATTTTTTATTAATGCAAGAGATCCTGTCTCCCGTAATGCCTATATCTGCTTCATACGGTTCTGATCCGGTGCCATCATGGACGATGCCATTTTTGATAACAATGTCAAAATGTTTACTCATAGCGAACTCTGTTCCAATGGTTGTCATTCCCGCTTGGCGGGAATCCTTCTGATTCCCCCTTAATAAAGGGGGATGAAGGGGGTTGTTTTGAAGATAGATTCCGGCCAAGCCGGAATGACAGACTTGAAGATCTTAAACAACTCTTAATATCTTTGGAGATTAATAACATAGAATCTTCAATTCGCTATTTACTCTTCATCCTTTTTGTTCTCCTCGAAAAACTGTTCAGGTGTCTGGATACT